>JAGOWF010000026.1:4372-15279 GCA_018060305.1 Pyrinomonadaceae bacterium | reverse complement strand
GTGGCGTTGCCGATCAGATTGTAGCCGCTCGATGCGACGGGAGCATTCCAATCGGACTGGCAATCGGGCGAACCGCTGCGGATATTTCCCGCGATGATCGAATTCTTTATCGACGTAACCGCCACGGAGGTATGAATGCCGCCGCCGAAACCGAAACTATCACCATTTGAGTCGGCAGTGTTGTTAGTGATCGTGGAGTTATTGATCGACATCGTTACAGCATTCCCGGCTGTGATGCCGCCGCCGCTCGCCCCGGCCGAGTTTCCCGATACGGTGCTGTTCGTCATGGAAAACGTGCCGTTGGCCGTGCCGCCGCCGTAGCCGCCCGCCTGATTTCCCGAGATCGTGCTGTCGTCAATACTGATCCATGCACCGCCCGTTGGCTGGACAGCGATGCCGCCGCCGTTATCGACGGCGGTGTTGTTTTGAATGACGCTGGTTCGAACGATCACGGGGTTACCATAGATCGCCCCACCGTCGATATGGGCGGTGTTGCTGGAAAATACAGATCTAATGGCCTCCGCTCTGTTGTTGGACGAAACGGCTCCACCATTACCCAACAACGCCTGATTGTTTGTAAACGTGCTGTCAGTGATGAACGTGTCGGTGCCGTAGGCGGCGGCGATCGCACCGCCGTAGTGAGCAGTATTATCCGAAAAATGACTGTTATTGATCTGGATGCCGCTGGCAACGCCCGCCATGATAGCTCCACCGCTGTAGGCAGTTCCGGCCCGGTTGTTAGAAAACGTGCTGTTGCTGATCAGCAGCGCCGCAGCAGAAGCGTTGATCGCGCCGCCATGCGAGCCCGTCTGGTTATTGGCAAATGCGCAGTCCGCGATCGTCAGCGTAAATTGAGAAAAAAGTGCGCCGCCGTTGGAAGCGTTACCGTTGTCGGGCAGCTTGCCGTTTCTAATTGTGAGCCCGCTCAGCGTTACATTTCGGTCCGCTATCTGCCAGATGCCCGCGAGGATCCTGAACTCCGGTGTTAGCGGTGCTAAGCTGCGTTCAATAATGGTTAGATTCGGCCCCGCACCCGACAGCGTCATATCGGTCCGGATTATCGGTAACGCCGTGCTGCTGCCCTCAGCGATACTCGACAGCGTGTATGTGCCCGCAGGTATAACGATCGTATCGGCACCATTGCCCGCCGCGCATCCATTCACCGGAGTATCGGTATTGGCCGCACGTATCGCATCGCCTATCGTGCAGTCAGTCCCATTATTAACGGCATTTTCGGCCGTGGTGTTGACAGTTATCGTCGCCGCAACAGGCGCAATACTCCAGAAACCACTCGACAGTCCGAATGGCGCCGCGAACGAACCGGCGCCGACAAACGGCTGGCCGATAATGCCGTCAAGCTCCAAATTATCGACAGCAAGCCTTCCGCCGCCTGCCGTAACGATGGGTTCGGTAAGGGCAAACTGAGCCTGAGCCAATTGCGGTGAGCACCCAACTAATACGGCTAATATAGCTATGATGAATTTAGATCGTTTCATGGGATTCTCCGTCAACTAACTGAGGGCTTTTAAGAAAGCCCTTGCCAAATCCGCCAAAGAGAGTGATAATCGCTTTACCAGACCAATCACCACTCTCTTTAGCGGCTTCGGTTAAAGAGAAAAATTTTCTCTCTGCTTGAAAACGCAAGAAAAGGGCGTGGCCTGCATCAGGTTCGGCAGATTCTTTTTGGAAACAAAACCGAAGCGAGCAACACCGTCATGTCGAATAAGCCCGGAGACATCACGCAAATGCTGGCCGCGTTTAGCGGGGGCGACCGTGATGCACTCGATGCGCTGCTGCCGCTCGTTTATGACGAGCTGCGGCGACTTGCGTCGAATTATCTCGAACGCGAGCGCTCCGACCACACGCTCCAGCCGACGGCGCTTGTGCATGAGGCGTATCTGCGGCTCATCGATCAGCGGTCAGTTGACTGGCAGAACAGGGCACAGTTCTTTGGCCTTGCGGCAAATATGATGCGGCGTATTTTGGTAAATCATGCACTCGCTCGCCGGACTGCAAAGCGAGGCGGCGGTGCGAAAAAGGTCCCGTTGGACGATGGATCGATCGCGATAAAGGACATAAACCTCGACCTCATCGCGTTGAACGAGGCCCTTGAGACGCTTGAGAGGATCGATCCGGAAAAGGTGCGGATAGTGGAAATGAAATTTTTTGCCGAAATGACCAATAAAGAGGTCGCCGAGGTCATGCAGCGGTCAACGTCAACCGTCGAGCGTGAGTGGGCATTCGCACGCGGCTGGCTGTATCAGAGGTTATCGGAATGACGATGAAAAGTGTGGTGGACATCGAAACGGGCGGCCGTTGGCAGGAGCTTAACCGGCTCTTCGCCGAGGCCGTCGGCCTGGACGAGGTTGCATGCAAGCGGTTTCTTAAGGAGGTCGCCGACACTAAACTCCGCAGCGAGCTAAAGGCGATGCTCTCGGCCATCGAGCGGGCTGATTCTGACGGTTTTCTTGGCGGTGGGGCGCTCGATGCCGGGACCCGTATCATCGCCGAATGGCGAGCCGCTTCGCTCGAAGAGGGCGACACACTTGGCAACTACACCATCGTTCGTGAGATCGCGCATGGCGGTATGGGAGCCATCTATCTCGCAAAACACCGCGATCTCGACCAACAAGTCGCGATCAAGATCGTCAAGCGCGGCATGGATACCGACGCTATCCTTGACCGGTTTATGCGAGAACGCGACATCCTGGCCAGCCTCGATCATCCAAACATTTCGAAGCTGTTTGACGGCGGCGTGACCGATGACGGGCTGCCGTATTTCGTTATGGAATATGTCGATGGCCGGCCGATCACCACTTATTGCGACAACGATCGGCTTGACCTCACCGAACGGCTGCAGTTGTTCCAAAAGGTGTGCGCGGCGATCGCCTATGCCCACCAAAACCTTGTCGTCCACCGCGACATCAAGCCGACAAACATCCTCATCACCGATGAGGGCGAGCCTAAGCTGTTGGATTTTGGCATTTCAAAGGTTCTCAAGCCGGACGGTTTGCAGACCGAAACCGCTCCTGAATTAAGGTTGCTCACGCCTGAGTATGCCAGCCCGGAGCAGTTCAAGGGCGATAGCATAACTACGGCAAGCGATATTTACAGCCTCGGCGTCGTGCTCTATGAACTTCTCTCGGGCCATCGTCCGTTTGAACTGAAAGGCCGCCGGTCGATCGACATCCTAAAGATCGTCTCCGAACAACTTCCCACTGCACCATCGACCGTTCAGGGAAATGCCGAAACCGATAGTGACAATGGGCCCGCTACGACCGGCGACGCCGAGCGTTGGCGTCGAAAGCTAAAGGGCGATCTCGACAATATCGTCCTGATGGCACTGAGAAAGGAGCCCGACCGACGCTATGCGACAGTGGAGCAGTTCTCCGAGGATGTCCGGAGGCATCTTGAGAATCTGCCGGTGATCGCGCGGATAGGCACCTTTCGCTACAATGCGGCAAAATTCGTAAAGCGAAATACAATTGCCGTTACGTTTGCCGCCGTCGCTCTGGTGTCCCTGCTCACCGGCCTGTCGACCGCCATCTGGCAGGCTGTCGAGGCCCGTCGCGAACGGCAAATTGCCCAGGACAGATTCGATGATGTTCGCTCATTGGCCAACAGCCTGATCGACGGCTGGGACAAAGAGCTGCCGGAGTCCGCGATATCTGATCAGGTTAGGGCACGGCTCGCGAATATTTCGTCGCAGTATCTTGAGGATCTTGCGGCCGATGCGGGGGACGATCCGGAACTCTTACGAGAACTGGCCGATGCGTATATCAAGATCGGACATACATATTCGTATCTTGGCATTGATATCGACAAGGCCCGGACCAGTCTTCGCAAAGCTGAAGATATATCCAGGAATTTGCTCGCCCGCCGGCCATCGGATGCCGAAGCCAAGCTCCTTGTCCTGAGGGTCCTCGAAGAGGGCGACAGCATGGTCGTCGATTCGAGCGTTGCTGACGGAGTCAAACGCAGCCGCGAGATCACCACGTTGATCGAAGACATCTATCCCGACCCGTCCGCAGATCAAGCCGCGCTTAGCAAACTTGGCGTTGCCTATGGGATCGAGGGCCGCATTCTTGGCCTTGTTGGCCGAGTCGAGGAATCGAAGGCATTTTATGCTAAAGCCGTGGATATGTACCGCCGGCGGGTCGAATTGCTCGAAACTCAGGAATCTTCGTCGGACAATACATTGCGGCTGGCATCCGCATACAACAGCCTGGCTGCGGACCGCGCAATGCATCTCAGCGAAGTCGAGCCGGCACTCGAAAACCTGAGACGGTCAACGACTCTTGCAGAACAGGTGCTGCGCCGATCGCCAAATAATACTGATCGCCGGGCCCTTGGCGTTGCTCTCAGCAGTCACGCGGCGCTTGGCGACATTTTGAAACTCGCGGGCGATGTCGATGGTGCGATCGGGCCGCTAACGGCGTGCCATACGCTGGCTGCGGCGAGCGGGCAGGCGAGTGGAGTCGATGCTTTCGTGGTCAGACAGGCGCAAGACTGCCTTCTGGGGCGGGCCGAGGCCTACTGGGAAACGGGCCGCGGAGCAGACGCGATGAAGGACATCACGGCCGCCGTGGATGATCGCGAGAGATTTGACCGATACAACCGTGACAAGGCTGCGAAACACTATCGCCTCAGCCGCGCCCGGTTCTTTGTGTCCACCGGACAACTTCTGCTGCGAATGGGCAGGCAGAGCGAAGCGAAGTCAGCACTCGATCAGGCCGATCAGAGCTTAAAGGCCGTTCCTGAACGTGAGAGAAACGAAGGGTTTCGGCGCGACCTCGCTCGTTACCTGCTAACAGCCGCCGATCTTCATGCGGGCGTCAAACCTTGCGGTCTGGCACGTTCGTATGAGTTTCCGTCAGTCGCGGACGGTTTCCCATATTGCCCGGCCACAGGCGAGACACATCCTGTCAATGCAGAACAAGCTCGCAAGCTATACAGTCAGGCGATCGATCTGATATCTCAGTTGCAAGCCGCCGGCAACGCGTTTGTTACCGAACTTGAATTCAAACAGATCGCTGAGGACCGGATTCGTGATCTCGAAGCTAAGTAACGAACCCGCGTCACGCCCCTGCGGGGGCGATCTGTTCGGAAACTTCGGGTTCGCTTGCGGGCGAGATCTCGTCGGCCCATTCGCCCAGGCTGCGGCTGACGAGTTGGTGCTGTTCGAGATCGTGGATCGCGTATGAGCCGGTCGCGGGCGAGGCTGATGCGTCGCGGCCGATGTAACGGAGCCGCATATTCGTCGGCAGGATCGCGCGCAGGCGAGGCTCGACAAACGTCCAGCCGCCCATATTTTGCGGCTCTTCCTGTGTCCAGACGAGCTCGGTTGCGGTCGGATATGAGGCGATGATCTCAGTGAGCGCCGTTAGCGGGAACGGATAGAACTGCTCGAGGCGGATCACGGCGACGTCAGATATCTGATCGTTCTCGCGGGCAACTTCGAGGTCGTAATAGACTTTGCCGCTGCAAAGGACGATGCGGCGGACGGACGATTTTTCTAGTTCGCGGCCGTCGGCAATGACAGGCCGGAAGCCGCCATCTGTAAGCTCATCCATCGTCGAACTGGCCGCCGGCAGACGCAGCAGGCTCTTTGGCGTCATCACGACGAGTGGACGCCGCATTTCCTGCTTGACCTGTCGCCGTAACAGATGAAAATACTGTGCGGGCGTAGTCGGATAGCAGACTTGGAGATTATTCTCGGCGCAAAGTTGGAGGTATCGTTCGAGCCGTGCGGATGAGTGTTCAGGCCCCTGGCCTTCGTAGCCGTGCGGCAGGAGCATGACGAGATCGGAGGGCTGCTGCCATTTGTCCTCGCCGGCCGAGATGTACTGGTCGATGATGATCTGGGCGCCGTTTGAAAAGTCGCCAAACTGAGCTTCCCAGGCGACGAGCTCACGGCGATGACGGACCGAATATCCGTATTCAAAGCCGAGCACGGCGTACTCTGAGAGCGAACTGTCAAAGACATAGAAACGAGCAGCCGGATTCTTCTCGGCCCGCAACTCGGAGAGCGGCGTCCAACGCTCGCCGGTCATCGTGTCATACATCGATGCGTGGCGATGTGAGAACGTGCCGCGGCCCGAGTCCTGGCCGCTGAGCCGAACGGGCATCCCTTCGAGCACCATCGAGCCGAAGGAGAGCGCCTCTGCAAAGCCCCAATCCATCGGCACTTCGCCGTCGCCCATCTTTGCGCGTCGGGCAAGCTGGCCAACCATCTTTGGATTGATGTGAAATCCGTCGGGGACGAGCGAAACCTTGTCGGAGACGGCCTTGAGCGTCGCAGCGCGAACGCCCGTCGGCACTACGCCCGAGCCGTCCTCATCTGCCGGACGGGGCGGAAGTGATGTCTTGGCCGGCTTTTCGACTGCGATCTGCTTCGCCCGGGCTAGAATACCTTCGTATCGCTCGACGACATTGTTGGTCATTGCCGCGAGGTCGTCGTCGGTGATTACGCCCTCGCGTATAAGCTGCTGTGCATAGAGATGGCGCGTGCCCGGATGGGCCTTGACGCGGGCATACATTACGGGCTGCGTATAGCTCGGCTCGTCACCCTCATTGTGGCCGAGGCGGCGAAAACCTACAAGGTCGAGCACCACGTCGCGTTTGAATTCGTGCCGATATTCGAGCGCGATCTGAATTACTCGATACGCGGCCTCAGGGTCGTCACCGTTAATATGAAAGATCGGCGCCTGTGTGATCTGTGCAGCATCGGTCGAGTAGATCGACGAACGGCCTAATTCGGGTGAGGTCGTAAATCCGATCTGGTTGTTGATAACGAGGTGTATGGTCCCGCCCGTTCGATAGCCCGGCAGACTGGCGAGTTGGAGCGTTTCCATCACCACGCCCTGGCCCGCAAAGGCCGCGTCGCCGTGCAGCAGCACGGGCATTATGCGGTCGTATGCCTCTTCGCGGGTGTGCTCTTCGCCGTTACGAAGCTCGTCCTGCCGCGCACGGGCCATGCCCTCGACCACGGGATTAACGGCCTCAAGATGGCTCGGATTGCAAGAGAGCGAAATTGCGACCTCGCGGCCTGATCTTGTTGTTTTGCGGCCCTCGGCTCCCTGATGATACTTGACGTCGCCCTCGTCAGCCGGAAAGTCGGGGTGCGATGTGCCCTCGAATACCGCAAAGATACGCTCGGCCATGTCGCCCTTCTCGGCGTCGCCGACGATATTTGACAGCACGTTAAGCCGGCCGCGGTGGGCCATGCCCATAAAGATCTCTTCGACGCCTCGGGCAGAGGCGCCCTCGACAAGCTGGTCGAGCATCGGTATAACCGTCTCGCAGCCCTCAAGTGAAAAGCGCTTTTGCCCGAGATACTTTTTGTGCAGGAACTGCTCAAACTGCTCGGCCTCGATCAGTTTTTGCAGAAGCTCTTTCTTTAGCTCCGGTGCAAGCGGTTTTGTATCGACAAACTGTTCGCGGACGCGTGCGCGGATCCATTCCTTCTCGTCCTTGTCCTGGATGTGACGATATTCAGTGCCGACCTTGCCGCAATATGCATGTCGCAGGATGTCGAGGATCCGCCGCAGGGTCGCGGTCTTCTCGCCATGCAGCCCGCCGGTAATAAATTCTCGGTCCAGATCCCATATCGTTAGGCCAAAATTCTCAAGATCAAGCTCGCTCGCATGATGCGAGGTCATATTCAGCGGATCGATATCGGCGAGCAGGTGGCCGCGGATGCGGTAGGCGTTGATCAATTGAAGGACATTCGCCTGCTTCTCGGCCTGCTCGGTGAAGCGGTCGCCGCCAAGCATCTGTGGATTGTAATCCTGTGCCCAACGAAGCGGCGGATGATTGAGCTCAAGATCGCGGAAAATCGAATCGTAGAACTCATGCTTGCCTGTCAGGAACTCGTGAATTTTCGCCAAAAACATCCCGCTCTCCGCACCCTGAATTACGCGATGGTCATAGGTGTTGGTGAGCGTCATCGTCTTGCTGATACCCAGCAAAGACAGGGCCGCAGGCGTCATCGCCTGATATTCGGCCGAGTATTCGAGTGCGCCGGTCGCGATGATCGCGCTCTGGCCGGCCATCAGCCGAGGGTTTGATGCCACGGTGCCGATCGTGCCCGGGTTTGTCAGAGAAATTGTTGTGCCCTGAAAATCTGCGATCTCGAGCTTGCCGTCGCGGGCACGCTTGACCGTGTCGTTGTAGCCTGCGAAGAACTCGGCAAAATTCATCTCGCCGGCGTTCTTGATATTCGGCACGAGCAGGGTGCGCGAGCCGTCCTTTTTCTCGATATCGATGGCGATGCCGAGGTTTATTGCCGTGTTCTCGATCCGCGACGGGGTGCCGTCGATCTCGCCGTAGCCGGTGTTGAGGCTCGGCATTACCTTGGCCGCCTGAACGATCGCCCAGGCGATAATATGCGTGAACGACGCCTTGCCGAGGCCTCTGGCGGCTAGATGCTCATTGACAATTCGGCGGTTTTCCTCAAGGACTTTGACGGGAATGGTGCGAAAGCTCGTTGCCGTCGGAACTGTCAGGCTCTGCTCCATGTTTTCGACGATCTTCTTTGCCGGGCCGGTGATTGCCTTGGCGGTGCCGGACGGCGCGGCAACGGCTGGCTTCTTTGGCGTTGCTTTCGGCTCAGTGGGCACACTCGCTACCGCTCGTGTTTCCGCCTGTGTGGCGGGCGATTGGCCGTTCAATAGATCGCCAAAATACGCCTGCCACGATTCATCGACCAGCTTTGGGTCGGTACGATAACGTGCCAGCAGACCTTCGACGTAAGTCGCGTTGGAGCCAAAGGCTTCCTTGATAAATTCGGATAAATTCGTTGTTGTGTCGCTCACGATTACCTCGGTCAAACCAATAGTTTAACGCATCGACTCGTAAATTCGTAGCTGTTCCCTTCTGAGGTGCGTGGCGTACGGTCGGCGTTGACATTATAACGTTTTAGCGTTATTGTAGCGGTCATGAGTCTCCAGTTAAAACGCGCAACGGTCTACATCGAACCAAAGATCCATCAGGCAATCAAGGTGAAGTCGGCCCTTACGCACCAGAGTATCTCCGACCTCGTTAACGATGCCCTGCGGGCCACTTTGAGCGAGGACGAAGAAGATCTGCGCGCATTCGATGAACATGCGAACGACCCGCTGATGACCTACGAAGAACTTCTTGCCAGGCTAAAAGCGGATGGCAAAATATAAGCTCCTTTTCACCGATACGTTCTACCGCAGTCTCAGGCCGATACCCAAGAAGGACGCCGAACGAATCCTTCGAAAGTCGCGTGCTCTGGCGGAGAATCCGCGACCTTTCGGCTGTCAGAAACTCAGCGGACAAGAAAAATATCGCATTCGGCAGGGAAACTATCGAATCATCTACACGATCGAAGATGACCGACTTATCGTAGTTCTCGTAAGCGTCGGAAACAGAAAGGACGTCTATGATCGGTGATCAGGACACGCCTTGCGGCGGGTTCCAGCTTCCCTGAAGTTTTCTGATCAACAGGATCTGCCCGGCGTGATAGGCATTGTGCGTGTTGATGTCTGATATCAGTTCGGCCCAGGTGCGGATATTTTCGGCCGAAACCTGTTCCGCGAATCTGCTCTCGTCGGCTGCGGCGATCAGTTCGCGAAAATTCGACATCACCGCATCAAAACGGCGAACCGCCGCCCCCCATTCCTCATCCGAGCCGCCATCGGTAAACGTCTCGTCGTTGTCGGTCACGGGATACTTGTACTCCTCGCCCCCAAACCGCACAAAATACGCGTAATTGTAAAACGTGAGATGTTCGAGCGTTTGCCAGATCGAATGCTCGCCCACCATCGGCCGCCACGCGGCCTGCTCAGCGGTCAGCCCTTCAACGGCGTTCATCGCGGCGACGAACCAGCTATTCGCGTCGTAGCAGGTGATGAATTGCCTTAATAAGAGCTTGTTAATACTGCTCGTCATTCCGGTCCTCTCGCGATCTTGACAACATTCTCGAACGTAAAACCTTACTCCCGAAACACATCCTCCGCCGGTCCAGACGCGTCAAAGCGGTATTGGTCCATGTATTATCTTTGGGCATACAACAAGACGGGAATGACCTCAGCGAAACGTGCGAAATCCTTGTCCGTTGTGAAGATCGGGAACTCACGGCGTGCGCTTACAGCACAAATTAGAAAGTCAGTGTTCGAGCCCTGAATGCCATGCGACCTACACTCGTTAAAGAACCGCGCCGCTTCCTCATAATCTCCGGTCTGCAATTCAATATCCGAGAATGCCCTGAGTTTCTCTTGAAGGCCCTCGAAGTGCGCAGTAAGTTTTACACCTGAGAGCAACTCCTGTCGTACGGGCCCGATGATCGCCGCCCGTCCGTCGAGAATAAGTTCCTCAAGCTTATGCCTCGCTGGATGAACAGACGCCGCTCTGCGTAGGGCAAGTGACCATACCGATGTATCGACGAGAACATTCATTTTCGCCGGCGCTGTGTTTTGTAATCGTATCGAGGATCGAAATCGATCTTTCCGAACAGGTCAAGAATCTCTGACTGGCGACGCTTTTGGATGTACTCCTCGAGAGCCTCCGTAACGGCGGCCTTTTTCGTCCGGTGACCGCCGACCTTTTGTGCCTGTTGCAAAAGCCGGTCTTCGATAGCAAGGTTTGTTGCCATGTGTAAAGTGTTACACGTCTTGATGTGTAAAGTCAATTGGCAGCTTGTCGTAGCAGACTGTGTGTTGTGTGCCGTTTCGAGTAAAAATGTCTCATTATTGAACCAAATGCGACGCGAATCATCCTAATAGCACTGCCACTTTCTTAATCACATTCTCGACCGTAAATCCATAATCTCTAAACACATCCTCCGCCGGGGCCGATTCTCCGAAGCGATCAACGCTGAGCGTGGCGCCTTTGTCGCCTACGTATTTGTGCCAGCCTTGTGAGACGCCGGCTTCGATGGC
>JAGOWF010000026.1:0-4272 GCA_018060305.1 Pyrinomonadaceae bacterium | reverse complement strand
TTGTTTGACGGCGTCAGGTCGGCCGAGCCGCCGAGCATTCCGGGAATGGTCTCGGCGATCGCGTTGATCACTTCGCCCGAATACGCACGCGTCGCCTTTGCCTCAACGTCGTCGAACGACGGCAGCGACTTTTCCCAGCCGTCGGGCAAGTCGCCGAGACGAATGTCATGAAATGCGCGACCGAGTTCACCATGTTCCTTCTCATAACGCTTGACCATCACGTTCCAGTCACGCTCGGCTTTAGCCCCGCGCTTGATGCTCTCGCGAAACTTTGTATAGACCTCGTTCGGCACGTAAAAACTCTTGTTCTCAGGCCAGCCGAGATTGCGTTTTGTTTCTTTTACAGCGTCCGCCCCCGGCGCGTCGGAGTGAGCCCTGTTCGTGCCCTGCTTTGGCATGCCGTATCCGATTATGGTGTGGACACGGATGAGGGAAGGGCGGCTCTTCTCCGCCTGAGCTTCCTTGATCGCTTTCTCGATCGCACGCAAATTGCTGCCGTCGAGCACTTCGGCCACGTGCCAGCCCGCGGCCTCGAAGCGTTTCGTTCGGTCCTCGGTAAACGCTAGCTTCGTCGAACCGTCGATCGTAACCTGGTTATCATCATAGAGATAGATCAGCTTGCCGAGGCCGAGATGGCCGGCGAGCGATGCAGACTCGTAGCTGACGCCCTCCATCAGGTCGCCGTCCGAGCAGATGCAGTAGATGTAACTGTCAACGACCGGAAAGCCACGCTTGTTGAACTTTGCCGCCAAATGGGCAGCTGCGATTCCCATACCGACGCCGTTTGCAAAGCCTTGCCCAAGCGGCCCGGTCGTGATCTCGACGTCTTCGGTGCGAGTATTTTCCGGGTGGCCAGGCGTCTTTGAATGAAGCTGTCGAAACCGCTTGATCTCATCCATCGACAGCCCATAGCCCGTCAGATGCAGCAGGCTATAGAGCAGCATCGACCCGTGCCCGGCCGACAGCAAAAACCGGTCGCGCCCGAACCATTTCGGGTTTTTTGGGTTATGCCGTAGGAACTTTGTCCAAAGCACATACGCCGCCGGTGCCATGCCCAACGGCAGGCCCGGATGTCCTGAATTCGCCTTCTCAACGGCGTCGAGCGAGAGCGTGCGGATGGTGTTAATGCAGAGTTGGTCGAGTTTTGCCGAGGTTGTCATATTTATTTGCTGATCAGTTTGTAGTATTCCTCGTGCTGCTTGCGGGCCTCGCGATAGGCCGTGTGACACTCGGTATGATAAGCCAGCGGTATCGCTGCCGGCGACGAAAAGCTGTCGATATTGTCTATTTTGCCAAGACTTTCGAGTGCAAGCAAAACCGCGCCGCGCATTGATGCCTCGGGTGTCGAATTTGTCAGCAGATCGCGACCCAAGACATCGGCGATGATCTGTGTCCAGACGGACGAGCGGTGAAGAGCGCCGCCAGAGGCGACGATATGTTTGATCTTTGTCACATGCTTCAGTTGATCCTGAATGACGGCGAGCCTGTATGCGACGGATTCCATAGCGGCTTGCAAGACATCGATGGCGTCGTGCGAGGCGATTAGGCCAAGGATCGCGCCGCGAGCATCTTCGCGATAGCCTGTCGAGCGCTCGCCAAGAAAGAACGGCAGCACTGTCAGGCCGTGGGCGGCGGCCCCTCGCTGCCGCATCTGTTCTTCGGCATTTTTTGGAATATTTAATGTTCGTGTCAGCAGTTCGTATAGGTTCCCGCCATCTGACAACGCTCCGCCGATGATGACTCGCCGGCGATCTATGCGATAGCACCACAGGCCGTCGGGAACGTGCTCTGGCGGCTCGCCCGTAAACGCGACCCGCATCGCGGCTGATGTGCCAACCATCAGGCTCGCGCGGCCTTGACCAAGTCCACTCGACGCGACATGGTCGACCGCTCCATCGGCAACGGCGGGGAACCATACAGCTTTTTTGAGCTGTTGCCATCGGCGAACAAATGCGGGCTTGAGCCGTGGGATCGCTTCGCTGTCTGCCGCAAGATGCGGCAATTGCGAACGCCTGACCTTTAGGTATCGCAGCAGTTCGCCGTCCCAATCGCAGCGGGCCTGATCAAAGATGCCTGTGCCCGATGCCATCGAAACGCTCGTGACTGCAGTGCCGGACAATTGCTGCGCAAGATAGTCGCTGAATGATAGCCAATGGTCGGCCCTAGCAAAAACATCAGTCATTGACCGCCGGAGCCACAGCAGTTTGGCCGGCCAGAAGCTGGAGTGAAAATGCGCGCCTGTGCGGTCGTGGACGAGGCGCTCGTCAAAGCGTTCTTTCAGCACGGCTGAATAATCGCGGCTGCGTGTATCGGCCCAGCCAAAAACGGGCGTGACCGGATTACCGCGACGATCTACGCCCAACAGGCTGTGCCAGAACGCGCTGACCGCTACGGCCTCGATCTCGCCTTTTCTTGGCCGCGCGAGCACCGAGTCGATCACTTGCGCGATGCGCGAGACCATCTCATCTGCGTCAAATTCACTGCCGCCGTCGGGCGTTACTGTGAAGGAATGATCGAGCCTGACTAGCGAACGCGGTATTATGTCGGCGTTCTCAGTATAAAGAGCAGCCCTGACACTCGAAGTGCCGATGTCCAAGCCGAGGATCAGCGGTTGGTCCATATCGGATATGGCAAGTTTATCTGACGCGGCCAGCCATTGTCGTTGCCGAACCGCTTAAGCTATCATTATCGCGATGAAGCGATGCTCCAATTGCCAGAACGAGAATCCGGATCAGATGGCGTTTTGCCTCAACTGCGGCCGCGAATTACCGGCTGTGTGGAATCCGCTCGACAAGACAACAGACTCGCTCCAGGGTGGCCCCGCAACGATCGGCACGCCAAGCGTTGAGACGCGATTCTATAAACAGCCCGCAGAAACAGCGTGGACCGAGCACGCTCCGCCGAAACGCAGCAAACGGCCGCTTGTGATCGCGGTGATCGCTTTGCTCGTCGGTGGGATCGGAGTCGTTGGCGCTATCGGCGTGGCAGGCTGGTATTTTTATAAACGAACGCCCTCCGCGGTCAGCCTTATATCGCCAACAAACACAAACACTGCAAACACCAATGCCGCCCCGCAGCCGTCTTTCACGCCGCCGACCGAGCCGACGAAGACCGGCACGTTCACCGTCGCGGCGAACACCGGCTGGCAATTGTCCGAGATCGACACCGTTCCGCTGGAGGACTTTACCACGAAGGTCACGGGCCTGATCGACCTCGCCGGTCTCAAGTCGAGGCTTACGTCAAAGGGAACAAACGACGCCGAAAGCAAGTCGCGACGGCTTGTGCCCGACCTTCCGACGGGTGCGTTGCTGATGCGCACGCGTTATGCTGACGGCAAGTTCTCAAATGTTCAGGCTGTAACGGCCGCGCGATCGACCGGAAATTGGCAGAACTTTGAGGACGAACGGGGCAGACTCGAGTTTTGTGTCAACGACAACGCTCCCGAGCAGAACGGAGGGCACTTTGTCGTGACGGTAAAGATGACGCGGGTGCCGAAACCGAAGAAATGATCAACCGAAGGTCTTTTTCAACCACCAACGAAGCCCGACAAACAGGAACCGATAATCCTTCATAAACTCAGGCGGTTTTCCTTCAAAGTAGTGCCCGATGAATTGAAGGACCCAGCCGACTACAAACAGCCCCAACGCGATCCGCCACAGGCCGGCAATAAAGAACGAGGGAATTACCAAAAGGATCGACAGCGCGATCATCGGGATCCCAAAGGTGTGCATCAGCTTATTTATTGGGTGCTGATGGCTCTCGGAATATTCATCGATCCATTCATCCCATGTTCGGCCGCCCATCATAACCTGTTGTCTCCTTATGCGAGGATCTTACATCAATTCCGCCGTCGCTGAAATATCTTCACTGTCAGGTCGTCACCCAGCTCGTGCAGCGAAGATATCTCAAAATCATCAAGAAAATCTTCGGGCACAAAAGTATCTGCATCCGCGACCTCGATCGGGACCTCGGTAACTATCCATTTTTCGATAACGTCGGCAAACTCTGCGTAGGTCTTTGCCCCGCCGATAATAAAAACGTCACGGTTGAGATATTTGGCAAGCTCGACCACCTCATCCACGCCGCTGAGCCGCATCACCTCGCCCGGCGTATCGACCTTGCCCGATCGGCTGAGAACAATGTTCAGGCGGCCGGACAGCGGTTTGCCTATCGATCGCCATGTGTTTGATCCCATCGCGATGGCGTTGCCCGTCGTCGTTTTTTTGAAGAACTGCAGATCGGCAGAATAATGCCACGGCAACCGGCCATCAC
>JAGOWF010000226.1 GCA_018060305.1 Pyrinomonadaceae bacterium | reverse complement strand
CGATCTTGCTCACGCTGCCGCTTGCGGTGCCGTTCGCGCTGCTCTCGACGGCCATCGCCGGACAAACGCTCAACATCTTTTCGGCACTTGGCATCTTGCTGCTGTTCGGCATCGTAAAGAAGAACGCAATTCTCCAGATCGACCACACGAATAATCTCCGTTCGCAGGGCATGGGCCGCTACGACGCTATCATCCAGGCAAACCGCGACCGCCTGCGGCCGATCCTGATGACGACCATCGCTCTGGTTGCCGGTATGATCCCGCTGATCCTCGGCACCGGTGCAGGTGCGGCGACGAACCGTTCGATCGGCATCCTGGTCGTCGGCGGACAGTCGCTCTGCCTGTTGCTGACGCTGCTGGCCGTGCCGGTTTTCTACTCGCTGTTTGACGACGCGGCGGAGACGGCCATCTGGCAAAAGATCGCCGGCGGCGTCCGCAGCATATTCTCGGTTTTTAAGAAGAATAAAACAGACTCGGGGGCCGATGTTGTTTAGGATGGATCGGTTGATACGGAACATCCGCGGCTTTTGTAGCGGCTCGGCCGCTCTATTTGCGGAAAAGCTATGCTTTTCCGAACTGCGCTTTACATTCGGTGCGGCTATGCCGCCGGACGCATGCGGCGGCATAGCCGCAACCGAAGTTGGGAAGCTTACTGAAAAACACAGCTTTTCCGCAAATAGAACGGCAAAGCCGCCAAAATACTTGATTGGTATTCTTGGTATTGTTTTCGTGCTTTGCAGTGCGAGTCTTGCTCAAACGCCGACACCGACGCCGGACGAACCCATGCCGACCGCTCCGTCGTTCAACACGCCGGCCCGTCCGATGCCGAGTGGCGAGCGTATCGGTGTTACGACGGCCGATCCGCTGTCGCTCACGCTCGATGCCGCCATCGACATGGCGCTCAGCAACAACAACGACATTGACGTTTCGCGAAATGATGCGAGGATCGCGGAATTCGGTCTCAAAGCCGCACGCGGCATCTTTGATCCACTCGTTAACTCACAGACGTTCTTCGAGAGCCGCACGACGCCGACGGCATCGACCATCGGCGGCGCGGTGGATGGCAAAGTGACGCAAAAGCAGTTTTATAACGATCTGGGGCTTTCCGGTTTTGTGCCGCGCTTTGGCGGATCGTATGACGTGATCTTTAATTCGGCCCGAACCAACACGTCCAATCGCAACGCTACGCTAAATCCGCAATTCCCTGCGGCGCTCGTTGCCTCATACGTTCAGCCGCTGTGGCGTAACCGCAGGATCGATGCAAACCGCCGCTCGATAGCCATAGCCAAAACTAATGTCGAGATATCCGATTCACAGCTTCAACAAAAAGCGATCACGGTCATCGCGTCCGTCGAACAGGCATACTGGGACCTCGTCTTTGCCCTCAGAAATCTGCAAGTTCAGACCGATACGCTCAGACAGGCTCACGAGCAATTGGAGAGCAATAAGCGTCTGGTCGATAAAGGCGTCCTCGCGCCGGTCGAGATCATGGCCGCAAATGCACAGATATCGACGTTTGAGCAGGCGATCTATCTCGGACAGGAGTCGGTGACGCGCGCCGAGAACACCTTGAAAACACTGCTTCTGCCCGACCGGGCGTCACCCGAATGGTCGCGCCCGCTCACGCCCGTGACGCCGGCCGAGATCGATCCGCCGCGTATCGGCCTCGATGTCGCTGTCACCGAGGCGTTCAAGAATAGGCCCGAGATCGCGCAATATGAGGGCCTGAGCGTCATCAACCGCATTGACGAAAAGTTTTACCGCAACCAGGCCAAGCCGCAGATCGATCTCGTCGGCTCATACACATCGGCCGGGCTCGCCGGGACGCCAAATCCGCTCGCTGCGGGCGGCGGAGCGAATGTGCCCGCCAATCTGCGCGGCGGTTATTTTACTTCGCTTGGCAACTTGCTGGCGCAGGATTTCCCGACATATCGCGTCGGCGTGCAGATAGGCTTTCCACTGCGTAACCGCACTGCTAAGGCCAATCTAGGCCGCGTCATGGTCGAGGGCGAACGCCTTGCCAATAACCGTGCACAGGTCGAGCAATTGATCGAGGCCGATGTTCGCAATGCGCTGCAAACCTTGCGCTCTGCCGAGTCTCGGCTCGTGTCAGCAACAGACGCCCGCGCCGCCGCAGAAGAGCTCTACGCCAGCGAACAGCGTCAATTCCGTGCCGGGACCACCACCTTCTATCTCGTCCTGCAGCGGCAAACCGAGCTCACCGCCGCCCGCGGCCGCGAACTCCAGGCCCGCACCGATCTCAACAAAGCCGTCTCCGAATTCCGCCGCTCCATCGGCACCACCCTCTCAGCGAACAACGTCACCGTCACCCGATAAAGCTACTGACACTCTCCGTTCCCGCTATCCAGTCATCTGCCACCCGCCTCAACACCTCTTGACACCCACCGAAACCAGGCACACAATAGGGCGAATACAAGTGGTTTGACCCAAAACGCACTGCCCCCCGCTTCCAGATCGCGCTCTACAAAATGTCTGGGATCAGCCAAGGCAGATCGTAATCTCTAACCCAATTTTATGGGCTTAGGTAAATCTGTGAGCGTGACTGTCCCGGTTACGCAGCTCGGTGGGCAGTAGTCTTACACCATATTTGGCCTGGTTGCAACGGAGCGGCCTACCCAGCCGCCAACTCAGCAAGCAATAAGAGGAAAAGTTCAATATGTTTTCTAAAATCAAAGACCATTTCGCAACGAAGAGGTTAAGGGCGGAGAGCTTGATGAAGCTTGAGCAACTACTCTGGCAGATTGTGGCTGACGGTGTTATCACAAACGAAGAGATGAACGCCCTCGGCCGATTCTACCAGGAGAACGCGCTGACCGCGGATGAGTTTGCTAAAGTGCGAGACGTTGTATTCAATCAAGTCGTTGCACACTATACCGCGGATAGGCGAATAACTGATGCCGAGGAGAATACGCTAATGCAAATTGGAAGGCGACTCGGACTGTCGGATTCAGCGTTGTCGAACGTATCGTCCCACATTAATTACTTCGCTCTATTGAATACTGTGGAGACTTGTGCGCTCGCTGATCTGCCGGTGACAGAGTCTTCGGGTATTATTTTGCAACGCGCAGAAATTGACTACCTCAATTTTGCGGCTTCGTTGTTGGAAGAGCGAGTGGTAAACCGTCAGATTGTCGGGCGTTCGTCTGGGATGAGCTTCCGACTAATGAAGGGCGTTTCCTATCGCGTGGGCCAAAGTCGCGGACAAATTCTATCGCAGACCGGAATTGTGCCAATTAGTGATGGTGGCTTCGTTGTGACTAATCAGCGATTGATATTTAGTGGCGACCGTAAATCTGTGAATGCACCTTTAGGCAAAATACTCGATGTCGATTTCTACAAAGATGGATTACGGTTTTCGCTCACCAACAGACAGAAACCAGTCACGGTTCAGTTTTTTACAGAACAATCGGCCGAATTAATGGCGATGTATGTCTCAAGAGTCCTAAACCCCTAGTGCGTTTCGCTGTGCCGTGATGCCCGATTCGCGCGAAAGGAGCAGGAAGCCTCTGGCCGCAAGACTGTGTCCATCCCACCTCGCAAGCCCAGGGCCCGCCTCACGGAAAACCCTGTTGCTGAGAAGGCTTGAGCCCATTTCACACCTCTCCTGAATGGCCCTCGCTCGGGGACGGACGGCGGTAGCAGACGCTTGTGGTTTCGCCTAGGTTCAGCAGCACGATGCCCGGGCTGAATTCGGGAGTGATGAAACATCGGGTGCCCGGGATCTTGATCCGGTAATGCCGGCAGAAGGAGGAGGCGTGGACTACCCAGCCCATCTGCTTCTTGCCCACCGGAAAGTCCTCGCCCGAGGGCGGGGCCGCGGGCTCGACGGCGATCGTGTCTTCTTTTCGACTGTAATAGAGCGATACAAAGCTAGGGCGGCCGAGGGCGTTGTAGGCAGTGGAATTAAGATAGATAGTCCCTTTTGAGTTAATGGTCATCCGCGGCACGCAGGGCTTGTTAGGCCCCGACGCGGGCCCGCCGCGGAATTTCTCAAATCCCCGGTTAAGGATAGCTGCTCGTTCGTGGTTCATAGCGTATCGTGCTCCTTGTTTTGTGTTTTGTGAAGATGTTTCATGTATAGCACGTCCGTTCACCCAATGTCAAGCCCTTGCGGCTTGCCGCTCTATTTGCGGAGGAGCTTGCTCCTCCGACGGCTCACGCCAAGTCCGCGGCTTGCCGCCGCTTTGACGCCGGCAGCGGCAAGCCGCGAAAAAAAAGAGCCAGTCACGGGAGCAGTAAACTGCTCCGCAAATAGAGCGGCAAGCCGAAAGGAAATGGTGGCGGCGTATGAGATGCGGGCGACGGGCCGCGATGCGCATGGTATGTGTGTGACATGAATCTGCGATGGTGGATGCGTCCCGAAACGGTCCGTTCTCCTATACCGTGGGTCATACGAAACAACGAATGGTCATACGAAATGCGTCCCAGGAACGCATTGGCAAATGACAACTGAGAACGGAAATCGGGTCAGTAAACGAGGGCGATGCCCATGTCGTTTAGCAGATCCTTAAGCGAAGCGGGGTCTGAATGCTTTTTTTTTAGAAGGGCTTCGGCAAGTTCGAAGAGTGGTGCCGGGATCGATGCCGGTTCGTATGAGTCGATGGCGCTCTCGTCCTGTGGATACATTGAATAGAACTCGGCCTCGGCGGCGCAGAATTCGCATGTTTCGAGGTGTTCCATTATTGCGAGCGACTGGGCGGGCGTGAGTTCGCCCTCTTCAAAGGCGACCAGATCGCATGATGTCGGACAATCTTCGTCCTTATAAAAACCTGTCATTTTTACTGAGTCCA
>JAGOWF010000225.1 GCA_018060305.1 Pyrinomonadaceae bacterium | reverse complement strand
GGCAGCAGGATCGTAAACGTCGTTCCCATAAGGGCCCTTGAATCGACCATAACAGAGCCGCCGCGCGATTCGATCGATTCCTTGACAATACTGAGACCGATGCCTCGGCCGGCGTTGAGGTCAAGCTTTTCTGCGGTGGTCAGGCCGCGCTCAAAGATGAGGTTAAGAACTTTGGCGTCGTCGGTCACCGCATCGATGGTGCCCATCGAAGTTGCTTTTTCTCGAAGACGTGCAAGCGGGACCCCGGCCCCATCATCTGAGACAGTCAAGATGATCGCCGCCTCGTTAGCGTCGATGCGCACTCGCACGGAGCCTTTCTCAGGCTTGCCGATCAGCCGACGGGTCTCAGGCCGTTCGATGCCATGGACGACGGCGTTCTTGAGAAGGTGCAGCAGCGGTTCGATCAGAGCGTCGATGTGGCGCGTATCGATCTCAGTCTCGCCATTCTCGATCTCAATGGCGGCCTTTTTACTCTCGTCGAAACAGGTCACGTTCACTGCACGCGCAAGGCGAGTTTCGAGCGTTGAGAATTTGACCATGCGTATTTGCGTCAGCTTGTCCTGCAGTTCGCCTGTCAGGCGGCGGCCGATCTCGATGAGTTCGTCGAGCTTTTCTGCACGTCCGTTCAGGCTTAGCTCGGCGAAGCGCTCGACGAGGGCCGAACGATTCACCAAGAGCCCATGGCAGATCCGTAGTAGGTCATCGAGACGTTCAAGAGATACGCGGACAACCGGGCCCGTCGGCGTGTTTATCGATTCTGGCAGAGCCTTTGACGACGTAACATCAGGGGTTGCGGGCTCGGCCGGCCGATCACCAGAAAGATCAAAACAGGCGAGAGCGCGGGCGTACGATTCGTCGGCCGCATCGTCCGATGCCTCACCGAACCTGACGATCGAGTTTAGACGCACGGCTGCGCCGTGGAGGAATTCCATTACCTCCGGCGTCGCATCTCTTTGGAACTCCACCATCTTGTCGAGTAGATCTTCCATCTGGTGGGCGATCGCGGCGGCATCGGTCAGCCCGACGATGCCGGCGGCGCCCTTGAACGTGTGGGAACTCCGGCGTATCTCCCAGAGTGCGGCCTGGTTGCCGGGTGCGTTGGCGAGTGAGCGTAGGTTGGCGTCTATATTCGCAAGTAAATCGCCGGCTTCGTCACGAAAGATATCGAGTGCTTCTTCGTCGATATCGAATACCTCCGTTTGCCGCTCGGTCGCTCTAGTCGTCTCTGGTGGTTCGGGCAGCAGGCCGTCAAAGGATGTTTCGACAAATTGGCCGACGTCCGCGATAAAGTCGTCAGATCTTAGTGGAATACTGAGCAATGCGGCCTCGATCGCGGCGACCAGATCGAGTGTTCTGCCGATGGCGGGCGCAGAGTTATCGCCGCTCGCGACAACGGCGCACGCGGTCTCGCAATCTGCAGCCATCACCGCGAGTGCCGGCTGCATATTGGCGAATGCCTCAGCCTTGAAATATTCCAAACATTGGGTCGCCGCTGCGATGTCAGCTTCGCCGCCTTGGCCGGATATAAGCAGAGAACTGCGAACCGACGCTAGGTCGGCCGCAGCGGACGAGACAAATTTCTGTAATTTTTCGCGGTCCATCGGGTGCCGCCGGAGAATTAGGATGCGTGCGTTTGCTCGGTGGTCGGGACCAGATAGGTCTCAAGGGCTTTCATCAGTGTCTCCGGGCCGAACGGCTTGGTCACGTATCCGGTCGTTCCGGCCATGCGTCCACGGACCTTATCAAAGAATCCGTCCTTGCCTGAGATCATCACCACCGGCAGATCGCGCGCCTCGGGGTTCGCTCGGATCTGTTTGCACACTTCGTAGCCGTCCATTCGCGGCATTGTGATGTCGAGGAGGACGAGATCGGGTAGGGCGACTTCGAGTTGTTCGAGTGCTTCGACGCCGTCGGCAGCACATACCACTTTGTGGCCTGATTTTTCGAGCTTGCCCGAGATCAACTTGCGCACGGTGGGGCTGTCGTCAACGACTAGTATTGTCCGACCCTTCGGCATATCACCATGCAGTTCCTCCTGCCGCTGCATCTCGTCGAGCCGGATCGCGATCGCATTCACTTCGCCTGCGAGGATGACCTCGTTCGGTTCAAGCCGCGACGCCTCATGGAGATACTTTAGGCCTGCATTATGGTTGCCCAGATTAAAATGCCCGAGCCCGAGAACTTTAAGTTCGGCGACGCTAAATTCGCGAAGGTTCCACTCCGCTTCCATTTCCGTCACCGCCTGCTGGACGACCTCGCGGTCAGCCTTAGGATTGGCGAGGAGTGCGTCGATATTGGAATGGCTGAGGAGGGCGTTGCAGGATTCGCATTCAAATGCTTGCGGGGTGTTCTCAACTCGACAGAATGGGCAGGGAACACCCTGTTCAGTTGGCGGAGAAACCTTTGGATATTCAGGAACGAATCCGTCAACGGCGAGTGCCGCGACGGTTTCGGCGAAGGGGTCGCCGTGGTCGTCGGCGCAGGTATCGACCGCTATGATCTCTTCCGGAACGGAAACGCTCTCGGCGGTAAGGCCTTCAGGATCGACCTCGTCATGGACGCTGCCGAAGATCTCTTCTACGCCTCGATGCGACTCCTCCGGGCGAGCGACTTCTTCGGAGATCGCTTCGCCTCGGTTCGGTTCTGGGGCGAGTTGCGAGAGCACCTCATTCTCTTCGGGCTGTGCGGCTTCGAGCAGCGGCTCATCATGCTCCTCGGCGGGCTGTTCAACGGTTCTGGCTTGCTCAACTACGGGCTCAGGCCGCAGCGTTGTCGTGAGAAAATCGTACATCGCGCGTGCCGTTAGGTTATATTCATCGATCTTGAGTGCTTCTTCGAGAGATTGGATCTTGTCGTTAATATCGATCGCAAGATTTGACCGCAGCACCCAAGCCTCGGCATTGTCGGGAACCGTCCTCAGAAACTCATCGACGAGTTCAAGTGCCTTTTTTCTTTTCCCGGCCACGGCTGCCGCCTTGGCTTCGGAAAAGGCTGATCGCGAACGCTGCCGCTCGATCGCATCGACAGCATTGCGGGCCTCGGCCTGTTCGGGATCGATCCTAAGCACCTCGCGGTACGCCGCTGTTCGCTCATCATCACTATCGGCCCATTCGGCCCGCTTTTGCCAAACGGCGACACAATTCTCATCGTTGGCCAGGGCCTGTTCCAAAGACTGCTCTGCTACGACGAACGCACCGTCCTCGCGGGCCGCAATTGCACGCTGGACAAATGTTTTCGCGAGCAGGGCCTTGGTCGCGCGGTGCCATTCGGCGGCCTTCTCATTTGCAGGATTGATATCGAGCACGCGGTCGAGGAAGGCAAGCAGTTCCTCGGGATACTCGCTGATCGACGCGAGCCACATCCACGCGGCCTCCGACGCTGGATCCACATCGGCTGCCTCGGTCAGCAGGTAACGGGCGAGGCTGCGGTCGCCGCATTGGGCGGCGGAGATACCTTTTTTTAGGAGGAAGTCGAGGTCATGCTGTTCGCGATGTCCAAGATGCTCAAATATCTCATTTTCGACCAACGGAATGGCCGCAACATTTGGTTCGAATTCTAATCTCATATGTGTGAAAGTGCGAAGTGGGATCGGTCGGTCGGCGTTACAGGCACACGCCCAGTTTCAACGTGATTTCAATAGCAATACCAGTGCCATGATTCGTGGCGTCGGCCGTGTTGTTTCGTGACGTGAAAGTGCCTAAAATACAGGGTGTTAATGCGGCCACCAGACCTCGCGTCCCGCGGTTGGCCATTGTGGCCGCAATTGTGACAAAAAACGGCACTTCGGCGTTGACAAAAAGTCGCAAATTCAAGCATTTTGAGGCGATCTTGAGCCGGAAAAGAGAGCATTTTAACGTGATCGTGATCGGCGGCGGGCCGGCAGGAATTTCGGCCGCCTTTTGGTGCGCCGAACTCGGGTTGAGTGTCACGATATTCGAAGACAAGACAGAGCTTGGGGGCCAGTTGCTGCGGACCTTTGGTTCGATCCAAAACTACTTGGGTGTTAACGTCAACAATGGTCGAGAGCTTCTCGATATCTTCGTCCAACAACTTGATTCACATCGCGTTACGCGATTTCTTGCTTGCCGGCCCGAATCGATCGACCTCGCTGCAAAGGTGATCAGGATAACAGGTGGTCGGACGTTCTCTGCTGACGCGGTCGTGCTCGCGACGGGCGTCAAGAGACGAACGCTCGGCGTTCCGGGTGAGCTCGAGTTTCGCGGAAAGGGCATTCTGGGCTCAGGCCAAGATGCACGGCAACACGTCTCGGGCAAACGTGTCGTTATCATCGGCGGTGGCGACGCGGCGCTCGAGAATGCACTGATCCTTAGCGAGACCGCAAAGTCGGTAACGGTCGTTCACCGGCGCGACCGATTCTCGGCGCGAGCAGAATTCGTCGGGCGGGCCGAAGCCAGAACGAATGTGGAGTTTCGCTTTAGTTCCGCCGTCACCGCAATAACAGGAGACGAACGGGTTACGGCCGTGGACGTTATTGATCTCGCGACCGGAATCACGACTCACATCGATGCAGACCATGTGCTGATACGGATCGGTGTCGAGCCGAATAGCGGACTATTCAGCGGTCAGATCGGCCTTGACGAGCGAAATTATGTATTGGTAAACGCCGACTGCTCGACGAGTGCGAACGGCGTATTTGCTGTCGGCGATGTCGCGTGTCCTGTTTCACCAACCATTGCTACGGCGGTCGGCATGGGTGCGACGGCGGCGAAGGCCATTACTGCTCGGCTCGCGAAAGATCGAGCGTGAGCGTCAGGCGATAGACTGCGGGCGAATCGGCCTCGACAATTTTCTCGGCAGAGACGCCTTTGTAGGTGGCTTT
>JAGOWF010000224.1 GCA_018060305.1 Pyrinomonadaceae bacterium | reverse complement strand
TATCGCCGGCGACGAATTGCTCGCAACTCCCGCCGTCGGGTTTGATCCGGGCGATGCCATGGCGGCCACGGTAGCAGGCAGCGACGTAGAGATTGCCCGACCTGTCAAACGCCAGCCCCTGCGGGCGCCCAAAGCCGCGGAAGAATTCGCTCACTTCTCCGCGTTTATTAATCGCCCACACCCCGTCCTGGCTCGCGAGGCCGGGAGCGGTGACGTACAGGTGGCCGTCGGGGCCGAATGCCAGATGGAACGCCGCGACCGACGCGTCGAGTGTGGCGAACGGTTCGGCGTCGCCGACGTCGTGCACACGCCAGATCGTACCCATGCGGTCGCCGACGTGCATTACGCCGTCGGCATCAAACGCGATTCCCGTCGCGATCCCCAAACCCGTCGCAAATACGGACGTGCCGCCATCGCGGCCCACGGCGTAAACCTCGCCCTGCGCGCGGTTCGTCACGAACATCTGCCCGGCGCTATCAAACGCCACGCCCGTCGGATTGAGAATGGCCTCGGGCATCTCATCGAGATAGCCGTCCGGCTCCAACCGGAACAACGTCGCCTCAAGATGCTGCCCACGCGAGCCTGACCGCGTCAACACCAGAGCGTCATCCGACGGATCGACTGCCGGATTCGCCACAATGTGCATCCCGTCCGTCAGCAGCTTGCCCGTAGTGATCGGGAATAGCTCGCTCCGTTGTCCGTTAAGCTCAAAACCTATCCTCGTGAGCCCTTCCTCAGCGTCATTTGGGGTCCTAACCAACACCCTTGACGTGGAAGCTCCCGTGACCCGACACTCCGCCCCGCCGACAAATACCTTGTGATCCGCTCCGTGCTCCGCCCTAAACCCGTCGCACGCAACCGCCACCTCCCCGCCCGCAATAACGAACGAAGGCTCAACCCCCAATATCTTCCCCGCTTTTGACATGAAAGGACGATTCTACGTTACTCTCTAGGGATAGTCGAAGGGGTTTGTTTGCATCCCAACACTCGGCAATGCAAAAATGGCTTGACATCTTTATTTTTGTAGCTACAATAAATAATGGAGATCGAGTTCGATCCTGAAAAAGACCTTATCAATCGTGCCAAGCATGGCGTCTCGCTAGGGCTTGCAGCCGAACTTGATTGGGAAGACGCACTGGTCTGGATCGATGAGCGATTTGAGTACGGCGAGTTACGGCTGATCGCTCTTACTCCGGAAACCGCGACACTTTATTACGTAGCGTTTGTAGATCGGCGAACGGTTCGTCGGATCATCAGCCTAAGACGAGCGAACCGCCGCGAGGTGAAGTATTATGCCGAAAACATCGAAACGTAAAGCTATCGTGATGCCGACCCTGGCCGAGGATCGAGCCATTACCACCGCCGCCAAGTCCGATCCTGACGCACAGCCGCTAACGCCAAATCAGTTACGGTCAATGATCCCGATGCGCGCCCTCCGCGGCCGGCCGCGCTCAGCCAAAACCAAACAACTCGTCTCCATCCGCTACAGCCCCGAGGTCATAAACTATTTCAGATCAACCGGCGAGGGTTGGCAATCCTTAATCGATAAGGTGCTTCAGGAATACGTATCGCGACATTCACGAGAATCGTCAAGAACGAAGACGTGACCCTAATTTTCTCGATTTTCTGACCCCGATTTTCTCGATTGACACCAAAACAGAAAACAGCCATAATCCGTGTTCAATACTCCTTTTTGGTTCGGCGCAATGTTCCAAGTTTGTGCACGCTTAATTCTGGTCGTGATCGGCATCCTGTTTGCCGCCTCACCTGTGATTATCGCTCAGAAAGATCGTGAGCTTGTCCGCGAGACACCGAAGGTCTCTGAAAAGCGCACCGCATTGGTGATCGGTAACGCCAATTACACGACGGCGCGAAAGCTAAATAATCCCGTTAATGATGCGACCGACATGTCGGCGGCCTTGAAGGAGCTTGGGTTTGAGGTGATCACCGGCACCGATCTAACGCTACGGCAGATGCGTGAAAAGGTAAGAGAGTTTGGTGACAAGCTGAAGGCGAACGGTGGTGTAGGTTTGTTTTACTACGCCGGCCACGGTGTGCAGGTCGACGGGATCAATTATCTCATTCCGACAGACGCGGATATTGCGCGCGGAGACGAGATCAGTTTCAACGCGTTCAGCCTCGAGCAAGTCTTTAGGAAAATCGAAACCGCTGGTAATGGATTCAATATTGTGATCCTTGACGCCTGTCGGAATAATCCCTTTGCACGTTCATGGAGTCGATCAGTAGCAAGTGATGGTCTAGCTCTAGTTAGCGCCCCGACAGGAACTTTTATCGCCTACGCATCGGATATCAACCGAACAGCTGACGACGGTCCAGGCCGAAATGGCATCTACACAGGCGAACTCCTAAAGACTATCAGGAAACCAAATCTAAAAATCGAAGAAACATTTAAGGAGATTCAAAAATCCGTTAGGCTTGTTAGCAACGGAAAGCAAGTTCCATGGATCTCGTCATCATTCAGCGGAGATTTTTACTTCCTGCCGCAGACTCAGAGAGTCGATGCGGAGGACCTCTACTGGGCTGAGATCAAAGGACGAGATACACGTTCCGCATATGAGCTTTACCTAGCCGAGTATCCAAGTGGTAGGTATGGGGCCGAAGCCAAAAATCAGATTGATAGGTTCAAACAGGAAGACCTTAAGCGACTAAGGGAAATCGAAAGATCCAAATGGCGGGACGCCCAGAGGTCAAACAGTAAAGACTTATACGATGCCTATCTAGAGTCTTATCCGAATGGTGAGTTTGCCAAGGAAGCCAGATCTGCGATCAGCACATTGCAAGTCATGGAGGAGCAGACAAAGTGGAACGAAGTGCAGATTTTGAATCGGAAGATGGCGTTCCAGTCGTACCTCTCGGAGTACCCGAACGGGAAGTATGTGCAAACGGCCAGACAGAAGATACGGGAATACGAAGACGCTGAGGCAGTAGCCCGAAGCGCGCAGGAAAAAGCGACAGAAAAGGCAAAATGGGACGAGGCAGAGATTGCCAAAACAGTTGAAGGCTTTCAAAACTATCTCACAGCGTATCCGCAAGGTGAATTTGCCGAGCTAGCCCGTTTGCGACTCCGAGATTTCGCTCCTACGGTCGTTTCTCAGCCCTTAGGCACGACGTGGAATGTATTCGTGAAGGATAATGCAAACCTTCGCAAGTTAGATGCCGCTTTTGACGCGGGCAACCAGTTGCGTTTCAAAATTCAGTTCTATGCTCAGGAGCGGCTGCGGGCAGGTTTTGTAATCGTCAGCAAGACCGAAATTGTTTTCCAACCGACGCCTGGCAATGAAGGATTCTCGGTTGCTGCGTCAAAAATAATCGATGTTGTTGGTGATCCGGGGGCGCAAAATGCGATTGCGGTACGGCTGAAAGTTGCTCTCAACAACTCTAAGGGTGACGTCGAAGAAATGAAGGATTTTGTATTCTTTAATCCTTCTGTATTCCTAGAAGGTCAGAACTTTCGCTGCACAGATTGCGATACGACGATGGGCATCCTGTTCGCGTTCATCCAACATGCTCGTGGAAGGGATGACCTCGTAAAATAACAGCGACCGACGCAGGCATTTTGCTAAAAGTTTCGATTCACCGAATAAAACGACCATTGGCTGAGCCATTTGGCAGGTGTTGACCTTGGGTCGTTTCGCCGCCCGAGTTCCTCAAGATCGTCCGAGAATCAGACCTTGCCCTAAGTCCATAGCGACGAGCTGCAGGATGGCGATGAGTTGGGTGAGCCGATTCTACGCGTCGGCATATCGGCGTCGATTTTTTGACAAAAGTAAGGACGAATATGATAAGGTAAGGAATGGAGCAAAGCGATGAGCCAACAGGCGAAAATAACAAGCAAGGGGCAGATCACCGTGCCGCTTCGCGTCCGCAACGTGTTGGGCGTTAAGGCGGGCGATAAGATCGCGTTTGATCTCGACGGTGACGAAGTAATCGTGCGTCCGGTGCGGACCAAGAATCCATTCGAGAAATATCGCGGTGCTGGCGGGACGGGTATCGGGCCTGGCCGAAAGGCCGTGATCGACGCCATTCGCGAGATGCGTGGGCACGATACCAAATCAGAGTGATCACGGCGATAGACACAAACGTCGTTGCGGCCCTGTTAAATGCTGACGATGCCCTCAATTCGATCGCGTCATCCGCACTCTACGCGGCTCTGACAGAGGGGGCTCTTGTTATCAGCGCCCCGGTGTTCAGCGAGTTACTGGCTTTTCCGAACCGTGACGAAGCTGCTCTAGATGAATTCCTCGGCAAAACAGAGATAAGCGTCGATTGGCACCTCGAGGAAACAATATGGCGGACGGCCGGCCTCGCGTTCAGGTCGTACGCCCGGCGACGCGTCAGACAAGGATCCGAACGGCCGCGTCGGATTTTGGCGGATTTCGTTATCGGGGCACATGCCCTCACCCGAGGTTATTCCCTTCTGACTCTCGACAAAAGCCTTTACAAAACGGCGTTTCCTAACTTGCGGTTGTTTGACGCGTGAACGCCGCTCACACAACGGCAAGGGCGTTAAAAAAAACTCATTGACCCCGCCGTTTAACAGGGGTTAAACTCATATCAGACAGCTGTGCTGCAACCCGTGTGATTCATAACTGCACGTTTCCTGTCGTAGCGGATAATTCCTTTAGTTTCTTTAGTTATGGCAACCAGGATCGATGATCTTTTGCGGATGGCGATGAGTTTTGGTGCGTCGGATCTGCATCTGCGGGCCGGGTCGTTTCCGGTTATTCGCGTGACGGGCGAGCTAAAGCCGTTGTCGGGCGTGAGCAAACTGTCGCAGGACGAGACGCTCGAGATGGCGTTCTCGATGATGTCGAACCGCC
>JAGOWF010000223.1 GCA_018060305.1 Pyrinomonadaceae bacterium | reverse complement strand
TCACGCAGAGGCTGCTCGAAATGGGCGTCATTCCCGGCGTCTCGTTAAAGATCGTCAAGGCCGCGCCGTTCGGCGACCCCATCGAGGTCCACGTGCGCGGCTACAGCCTCGCCATGCGCCGCAGCGAGGCCGACGCCATCGAAGTCGCGTAAAACAAGTGCCCACGAAATACACGAAATACACAGAAAAGGAAATGCCTTTTGATTTTTGTGTATTTCGTGTTTTTTGTGGGCGATCTTCTTAGATGGCCGACCACCGACATATAACGATCGCACTTGCCGGCAATCCTAACGCCGGCAAGACGACGCTTTTTAATGCGCTCACAGGCCTCAAGCAAAAGGTCGCGAATTATCCCGGCGTCACGGTCGAACGCAAATCCGGCCCGTGGACGCTCAACGGCCACGCGGCGAATCTGATCGACCTGCCCGGCCTCTACAGCCTCGACGCGACCTCGCTCGACGAACACATCGCCCGCGACATCATCACTGGAGAGCAGCAGGGAATTCCACGCCCTGACGCCGTCGTCGCGGTCGTCGACGCCACCAATCTCGAACGCAACCTCTATCTCGTCACACAGCTTTTCGAATTCGGCGTGCCCGTTGTGGTCGCCCTGACGATGATCGACGCGTTTGAGAAACAGAAGCACCAGATCGACGTCGAAATGCTGTCGGCACTGCTCAAAACGCCCGTCGTCGCCGTCAACGCCAAGACCGGCCGCGGCATTGACGAGTTATCGCAGAAAGTCCGCGACGTCGTCGGAACAACGCCCGAGGTGCCGTACGTCGCCGACGCAACCGGCGACGATGACGGCCCCAATGGCAAGATCTTCGCGCGTTACAAATTCATCTCAAACGCCGTTCAGGAATCCGTCTGGCACAGCGACCACGACAAGCACCGCCTCTCGGAGCGCATCGACCGCGTGCTGACCCACAAGTTCTTTGGCCTCGTGATACTCGTCGGCATTTTATTAATAGTCTTTCAGACGATCTTTTCGTGGGCGACGCTGCCGATGGACCTGCTGGAACAGGGCTTCGGCGCGTTGAGCGAGGGCGTAAAATCAGCTCTGCCCGCCGGAATTCTCGCCGACCTGATAGCCGATGGCATCATCGCCGGCGTCGGCGGCGTGGTGGTATTTTTACCGCAGATCCTGCTGCTGTTCCTCTTTATCTCGCTGCTCGAAGACAGCGGCTACATGGCCCGTGCTGCGTTTCTGCTCGACAAACTGATGTCCCGCGTCGGCCTGCACGGCAAAGCGTTTTTGCCCCTAATATCGAGCTTCGCGTGCGCGATTCCCGGCATCATGGCCACCCGCACCATCGAGAGCCGCCGCGACCGCTTCGCGACCATTATGATCGCGCCGTTTATGTCCTGCTCAGCTAGACTGCCCGTCTATACGCTGATGATCGGTGCGTTCTTCGGCGGGCAGTACGTCGCTGGATTCATCTCCGTCGGCGCCCTCCTGATGCTCGCCATGTACGCCATCGGCATCATCGTCGCCATCGTCGTGGCGTTCATTTTGAAAAGGACGGTATTAAAGGCGCCGCCGCCGCCTTTCCTAATGGAACTGCCGCCCTATCGCCTGCCGAACCTCCGCACGGTATTACAGAACATGCTCACGCGAGCGTGGCTGTTTTTAAAAAGGGCAGGAACGGTGATCTTGGCGATCTCAATAATCCTGTGGGCCCTAATGTACTTCCCGCGAAGTGAGCCGTCAGCCATCAGCACTCAGCCGTCGGCACCACAAACAGGCTCCCCTCCTTACGGAGGAGGGGTGGCATCCGCTTCGGATGACGGGGTGGTTCTCTCGCAGCCCACCACTCAACCCGAATCCGAACAATTAAGAAACAGCTTTGCGGGAACGCTCGGCCACGCTATCGAGCCCGTGATCGAACCTCTCGGCTTCGACTGGAAAATAGGCGTCGCCCTGATCGCGAGCTTCGCCGCCCGCGAGGTCCTCGTCTCGACCCTGAGCATCATCTACAACGTCGGCCGCGACTCCAACGAAGAGTCCGAAACCCTCATCTCAGCCATCCGCGACGAGAAAAAGGACGACGGCACGCCCGTCTGGACACCACTCACCGCCCTCACCCTAATGGTCTTCTTCGTCCTCGCCATGCAATGCATGTCCACGCTCGCCGTAGTCCGCCGTGAAACAAACTCCTGGCTCTGGCCCCTGTTCATGTTCGGATATATGACAGTAATTGCATATCTTGGAGCTCTGCTGACGTATCAGGGAGGGAAGCTGTTAGGATTTGGGTAACACGCCTTGCGGACGTATTGCCGTTGGCTTTAGCCAACGGTCACGGGTGGCAGCGAACGCCCCGGCTTTAGCCGAACTGTTGGGCTAAAGCCCGATGAGAGATATAATCACCTCCGTCAGCTAAAGCTGACGGCAATACGAAGATCGGGAGCTAGTGGCAACTGACAGGACATGACCCAATACGCCATCGTAATTATAATCATCGCTGCCGCCGTCGTGTTTGCTGGCGTCTCAATTATTAAGAAGCGAAAATCCTTCTCAAAAACCCACGGCTGCGACACCGACTGCGGCTGCGGGAAGTAAAGGGGAAAAGCGGCCGGGCATGAATTACACTTCTTCTTTCTAACGAAAGTGGCAACAAACATACTCGACAAGGTGGGTTCTATCGGTGCGATCATCGCGGGGGCGGCGGTGCCGTGTTGTTTTCCTTTTCTGAGCCTGATCGGCGGGATCCTCGGCCTGAGCTTTCTCGCGCCTTACGAAGGCTACGTCATGTATGCGATGCAGGGCCTTGTGCTCATTGCGCTTGTCGGCAGCTTCCTCGCATATCGAGCCCATCGCAAAGTATTGCCGCTAATACTCAGCGCTATTTCGTCAGCGACGGTACTTTACGCTCTTAACACGGACATGGACGTCAAGCTGATCTACGGCGGCATGGTCGGGCTGATTGTCGTCGCGACCTGGAATTCCATCGAGGGCAAACGCTGTGTCGATACGTGCAAAGTCAATGAGCAAGGCTAACGAATCAACGCTAACTTGTCCCACGTGTGGCTATCAATCGACCGAAGTGATGCCGACGGATTCATGCGTTTTCTTCTGGGAATGTGAGGGCTGCAAGGCAATGCTCAAGCCGCTGCCCGGCGACTGTTGTGTTTATTGTTCCTATGGCTCGGTCGCCTGCCCGCCGAAGACGATTGGTACGATCTGCTGTTGAGGCGATATGACAAAAAGAACTTATATCAAGATAGGCGTGGTGACAGCTTTGGTTCTCGGTTTTCTTGGTATCGCAGCTTATCAGTTTAGAGGCGGTCTCGAATACTCGTCCAACATTGCTGACGTATCGCGAGACTTCAATCAGGACAAAGGCAAGGTCCGGCTTGTCGTCTTGCTCTCGCCTACGTGAGGTCATTGTCTTCACGGCGCTGCCGTCGTCCAGCAGTTGTTGGGCGATCTGAAAGGACAAGACGTAAAGGTTTATTCGGTTTGGCAGCCGATCCTGCCATCCGACGTAAAATTGACGGTCGGCCGTGCCACAAAGACGCTTCCCGACGCTCGGGTCTCTCATTACTGGGACGGTGAAGATACGCTTACGAAAGCATTTGCCCCTGTGCTGAGTCTTGAGCAGGACGCGTGGGACGTTTACCTGCTTTACGACAAGGACGCCGAATGGAATGACACACCTCCTAAGCCAGTCTATTGGCAGGAACAGCTTGGCATCTCGGAGGAGACAAAGCTTGACGGGCCAAAACTGACGGTTGAGATCAACAAACTTCTCGCCGCCGGAGCCAAAACGCCTTGAAGGCCATTTACACCATCGCGAGCGCACTCATCGTAGTCCTTGGCTTGCTTTATTGCGCCGAAAGCACCTACACCTGACCCCATAAATACTGGACAAAACACATTTTTGGCTGACATCGGCGCGAAACGGGAAAGAACCGAAGAATGCGCGCTTTTTGCCGCGCCATTCGTTTCGATTTTGGGGGGCGGTTGCAATGAGTGCACGGTCGGCTTAACCTCATAGTTTGGCAACCGAGGCACAATGGATCACGCCGGGGGTGAGGGCGATGTTTTTGTCGACGGCGGCGTTCTTTTTGGCGAATGTTTTCGTCAAGGAGGTCGCGCACATACCGGCGATGGAGACGGTGTTCTTTCGGTGCCTGGTGGCGAGTTCGTTTTGTTTTATCGGGCTATATCGCGACGGGGCCGATCCGGTCGGCAAGAACCATTTGGTGTTGTTTTTACGGGGCCTATTCGGCACGGTGGCGTTGTATTGCTTCTTTTTGACGCTGCAGCAGATGCCGCTGGCGTCGGCCCAGACGATACAGTACCTGTCGCCGATATTTACGGCGACGATCGCGATATTCGTGTTGAGCGAACGCGTGAGGCCGCTGCAATGGGTGTTTTACGCGGTGGCGTTTGGCGGGGTGCTGCTGATCGAGCGGTTCGACGCTAGGATCTCGACGTTTTATCTGGGGCTGGGCATATTGTCGGCGTTCTGCTCCGGCGTGGCTTACAATCTGGTGCGGAGCATGCGGGGCAAGGAGCATCCGTTGACCGTTGTGCTGCACTTTCAGCTAGTGGGACTGGTCGTGGGTGGCGCGTCGCTGTTTTTCGAATGGACCACACCGGTCGGCATCGAGTGGCTGTATCTGTTTCTGGTTGGCGTTTTTTCGCAGCTTGGGCAGATATTCCTGACCAACGCCCTGCAACGCGAACCGGTCGCGGGCGTGGCAATTGTGAATTACACCGGCCTCGTCTATGCGATCACGATCGGCTGGATATTATTCGGCGAAGCCCAGGGGCCGGTGGCATTGGTTGGTATGGGATTAGTCGTGGCAGGCGTGGCGATGAGCGTAGTTTATGGAAGGCGTCGGCGGAGCAGGG
>JAGOWF010000222.1 GCA_018060305.1 Pyrinomonadaceae bacterium | reverse complement strand
GACGAGGGCGTCTGCAAGCACCAGGCTGTCGTTCGCACTGGTGGCAGTCACGGGCCTAGCCCGGTAATCGGCGCGTCGCTGCTGTTCACGGCGAATGAGCGACCGGATATACTCGCTCACCGTGCCGATGCCGCGCTCAGCCTCGAGGTGTCGGTACAGCTCTTCAGACATCGAGATATTGATCGTTCTTCGCATCATCTACTACCGCGAGAGTGGACAGATCTTCGTAAAAAAGTGCCATAAACTTCCTGAACACTTCATTTACACCAAATTCATTCAAAAACCCGTCCACACCCTGTCCGGTCGGCGTCCGGAGGGTGTCCACACCTCAGAGTGGACAGTGTAATTATTGTGATCACAGGCGGTTACGCCCCGATCTTGCCCGCGCGCGGCAATTTTTTCAAGAAAACGAGCCACACGTGTGGCGCAATCCGTCAGGCCAGCCGTGTCAATACGTTGCAACGATAGCACACCAATGCATAAAAGTCAAGGAATTTTTAATGGGGACTATTGAATTCGGTAGGCCTTGTTTTTCCAGACGACGACAACGACACCGTTGAGTTCTTTTGCGATCTTGCGCAGGCCGCTGTCGAGTTTGGTGAATTCGTCGGTGGCGCGGCGGACATTTATTGTTGCCTGGCCGGTGTATTTCCGGTCATACCAGACGCCGTCTTTGTTCTCAAAAGTCCGGCCACTGACCGTGCGCGTGACCGGCATCTCAAACGACTGCGTATTCACCTGATTTGACTGCATCTGGACTGGGCCGGCGGCACGAGCGGGGCCGGATTTTGCCGGGGAAGCGGGCAGATCTCGGCGGTCGCGATCAAACGCAGCGATCTTTTTCTTGTCTGCGATCTTTGCGTCCTCATCCTTTGATTCCGAGGTTACGACACTGTCAAGGGCGACTCCGCTGAGAGTGGAGGGCTCTTCGCGAGCGGCCGGCACCGGCGGTGGCGGCGGCGGTTTGGGCTGTGCCGTCATGAGGTCGAGCGGCTTTTCAGCGGGCTTCGCAGCCTCGGGCTGGCCGCCCACGAATCGATCATCGGACTCTATCGAGAACGACGGGCCGACGCCTGTGTTTGCGACGCCGGGCGGCGGTGTGTTGATCGGTGCGGAAACGGTGTTCGCACTCGAATTTGCCGTCATCGCGGTATTGGCAGTCGTGTTAGCCGTGGCACCGCTGCCGGTCGAATACGGGTAGTTCGCGGTTCGCTGGTCAGCGACCTGCGACACGGTCGCATTTGGTGAACTGAGGTTTTGCAGGACGAGATAGCCGAGCACACCGCTGAACGTGAGCACGAGTGCTCCCATCGTGAGGGCGAGATTCGGTGTGCGGAACAGGCCGCGATACCACGGCGCAAGAGGTGCACCAACAATTTCGGCCGCACCTGCGGCCTCCATGGCCGCTGTTTGATTCATCAAAATGCTCTGCGTGAGTAGCTTTCGGCACCCACCGCAATCGGCAAAGTGCTCGGTATAAAGGCGTTTCGCCTTGTCGGGAAGGGCATTTTCGACAAAGGCCGCAATCATATCGGCGTCAACGTGGCCGCTCGTCACGGCCGCAGCCGCACCAAGCTCGCCCCGCCCACGTCGCAGGATCGCATCAATTTCTTTGTCGAATTCCAGTTCCATCGGTTGCCACAGAGATCACGGAGATCACTGAGGAATTGCCATCTAAAGAACGGTTACAACCAGTAATCTTGCATCAACAGCAGCAGCGTCAGCGCCGCAAACATCGCTTCCAGATTCAAACCCAAACCGGCGGCGGTGTCGGCGAGATATTTTTTGACCTCGCCGTCGGTCCAGCCGTGTTTGGTTTTCAATTCCTTTTCGACGCCTTTGCGGATGTCGGCCTGCACGCGAGTCAGCTTGCGGCTCGCGGTGGCCTCGTGATAGCCGAATGTCGCGGCGATGTCCTTCAATTTAAGGTCGTCAAAATAGTATAGCTTCATTATCAGCCGGTCTTCGGCATCGAGCGAAGCGACGGCCGCAGCCAACGCGTCGGTCACATCAGCTTGGCCCAGAGAGTCGGTCAATTCGTCCTCAGGATTCACTATGTGCGACGTGAAATGATGATTATCGCTGCCTGCGGCTTCGGCGGCGAGATTCTCAAACTCGCGGTCTTCCTCGATCTGGACGAATTTTGACACCTTGCGATACTGATCGACCGCAAGCTGCGACACCACGGCCCGCAGCCACCCCGCGAGCGAGCCTCTGCCGGAATAATACGCGAGTTTGCTCTTCTTATTGCCGTCAGCGTCCGTTCGCAGCCCATAAAGCTCAGCCCAGATCGACGACGCCAGGTCCTCGGCATCCTCGTTGTTTGACGAGATCTTTCTCGCTGCCGATTTTACCGTTGAATCAAAATTTGCGACCAAATCTTCCCAAGCCTGCTCATCACCGCGCTCGCACGCCAGTATCAGGCACAGGTCGTCTGAGCGTACGTCATCGATAAACTCTTTGATCTCAGCACGTTCGGGCGACGCATCGGCAGAAAAGAGATATTTCTCGAGCGCAGCATCGACACGCGGCCTCACTTGTTCTGTGTTTATTCCGCGTGCATTCTCCGCACGCGAGATCAAATGCTCGACCGCTTCGGCGATAGTCTGCTGATATTTTTCGGCGACAGGATTCATCCGTCAGGCGAGAAGATTTTAGCACCGATTGGATGAGGAACACAGCGTTTCGCGTTGTGCGAATGGACGCCGCCGCACCGTATTCGTCGCAAGTCGCTTAGAGGCATTGCGAAAGCCCGCGCGTGAGCAAGGGCGATACGCTCAAGACGACGATGAATGTATCGCCCTCCCTCACGGTCGGGCTTCCGCAACGTGTGGTCGATCTTGAGGGATCACCGTAGATGCTTCCGCAAAAACGAGACGATCTTCCAGCCGTCGATATATTTCCACGGAGTTTCGCCTAGCGTGTAGTGGCCGCACGGGATGGTGACCTCGCTGTGTTTGACCTTGTGGCGGCGGAGCGCGGCCATGGTGTCGCGTGAGAGATCTACGGGGAAGCTGAGGTCGTAGAGGCCGTAGATGTAACGCTGCGGGCGGGGCGGCTGGCCGGCGAGTTTTTCGATATAGCTCATCGGCGAGATCGGCAGCCAGTATTCGCGAAGTTCGTCGAGCGTCAGGTTGCCCTCGAGGCCCTCTTTTACGTGATAGGTCGTAATCCCGTGCCAGACGACGTCTGCGGGATAGCCTGAGACGTGATTGAATACGGCGGCGTCGATCCTGAGGTCGTGAACGAACGCGAAAAAGCCTACGCACGATCCGATGCTGGTCCCGAGGACGCCGATCTTTTCGTAGCCTTGCTGTCGTAGCCAACTAACCGCCGCTCGCGCATCAACGACGGCCTGACGTAGCGATTGCAGCGTGCGGCCGACATTCGGGGCGACGAGATAATCGGAGCGCTCGCATTCGGGCGGATTACGCTCTTCGTGATACGGCATCGTCATTCTCAGGGCCGAGATGCCGACGCGATTAAAGATGCGTGCGAGCTCAAAATACGTGCCTGCTTTCGCGTTCCAGTGCGGCAGGATGAGGACGGCTGTCTTGTTGTCTTTTTGATTTGGAAAGTAGTTGGCGTAAACGGTGTTGTTCTCTTTCGACGGCGTCTCGATGCCGCTGGTCCAGCGGACGACATGATCCGAATTTGAAATTTCAGATCTGAAATCTGCAATATCCGGCAGGAAGTAGAATTCGTCACTGTTCTCAACTGACCGGTTGGAGTACTCACTGAATGCCTTCCTCGGATCGCTGCCATTGGGGTTAGCGGTGATAAATTCCGTGCCCCAGCCAAACGGATGCACGATGCGATTGTCATCGCGCATCGCGTGCTTACGTTCGAGGTTGTGCATGTAGCGTTTGAGCATAAGAGAGTAACAACGGATTTACACGGATTCTCGCAGAAAAGAAAAAACCAATCTGTGTATATCGGCGTTAATCCGTTGTTTCATGCCGTCGCGGCCTTGGCTTTGTTGACGATCTTTTCGTAATAGGCGATGTATTGCGGGATGATCTTGTCGGTCGAATATCGCTCAACGGCGAGTTCTCGGCCCTTTCGGCCAAAGCTGCGACGGAGGTCTTCGTCGCCGAGCAGACGGAGCGTGTCGGCGGACATTTTTTCGACGTCGCCGACATTACTTAAATAACCGCTTTCGCCGTCGGTCACGACCTCGGGGATTCCGCCGATGCGGGTTGCCACGACCGGCGCCTCGCAGGCTTGGGCTTCGAGGGCGGCGAGGCCGAATGATTCCAGTTCGGACGGCAGCAAAAATACGTCGGCGATGCCCATGTAATCTGCAATGTTCGCCTGTTTGCCGACGTAAACGATGTTGCCGTTCATGTCGAGTTGTTCGCCTCGATAGCGGACGGCGGAGAGCTCAGGCCCGTCGCCGACCATTATCAAACGCGCTTTGACGCCTGCCGAGCGGACCTTGGCGAGTATCTCGACGCAATCGACGGGACGCTTGACGGCGCGAAAATTTGAGACATGGACGAGCAGGCGTTCGCCGTTCGGGGCAAGTTCGTTGCGCAGCGGCGAATCGTCCAGCCGTTTGTAATGGTTCTGGCAGATAAAATTCGGTATGACCTCAATATCGTCAAAATCGAACGTCTCGATCGTCGCCTGCTTGAGGAATTTCGAAACGGCCGTCACGCCGTCGGATTGCTGCAATCCGTAACGAGTGATCGGCAGATATGACCTATCGGCGCCGACCAGCGTGATGTCCGTGCCGTGCAGTGTCGTGATCACGGGCACGTAGCGTTTTTCTTTGATCGATTCGCGTGCGAGTATCGCTGAGATCGAGTGCGGTATTGCGTAGTGAACGTGCAGCAGATCTAGTTTTTCGGCACGCGCGACGGTCGCCATCTTTGTCGCCAGGGCCAGGTCGTAGGGTTGGTGCTCAAACAGCGGATATG
>JAGOWF010000221.1 GCA_018060305.1 Pyrinomonadaceae bacterium | reverse complement strand
ATAGTAAATAGTAAATCACGAGCCTAAATGCTGCCGTTGTTTACTAATCACCGTTCACTATTTACTATTCACCTAGATGCGGCAATATCACGACCTGCTTAAGCACATCCTCGATTACGGAACCCGACACAACGATCGCACCGGCGTTGGAACGATATCGACGTTTGGGTATCAGACGCGTTACGACCTCCGCGAGGGGTTACCGATCGTGACGACAAAACGCGTGCCTTTTCGATGGGTGGCCGAGGAGTTGTTCTGGTTTCTAAGTGGCTCGACCGATGAACGCGAACTCAATGCGCGAGGTGTCGATATCTGGGCCGAATGGGCAACAGATGAGCAGACGGCCAAGTTTGGTCGTGAGGCCGGCGATCTAGGTCCAGTTTATGGCTATTTGTGGCGTTCGTTCGGCGGCGAATATCCTCAACAGGACGGCGTCGATCAGATCGCGAGGCTGATCCGCGAGATCGAGACGAACCCGAATTCACGCCGGCTGATCGTGAGCGGCTGGGACCCGCGGGTTTGCGATGACGTCGCTCTGCCGCCGTGTCATACATTGTTTCAATTCAAGGTGGACGGCGAAACCCTGCATTGCCAGCTATACCAACGCTCAGCCGATGCCTTTCTCGGCGTGCCGTTCAATATTTCAAGCTACGCCTTGCTGACACATCTCGTTGCCCACGTATGCGGACTCAGGGCCGGCGAGTTTGTCCATACATTCGGCGACCTCCATATCTACGTTAACCACCTTGAACAGGTTGAAGAACTTCTCACCCGCGAGCCGATGCCGCTGCCCGAACTCGACCTCGTCAACGCTCATGATCTGAAAGGTCTGACCGGCCTGTTGAATTTCAAGTTTGAGAACCTGAAATTGAAGAACTATCAGTCATGGGGCAAGATCGCCGCGCCCGTCGCTGTTTGAACAGTCACAATGAATTGTCGTATTCCGTTATTTTATGTTCGGCGGCTGGACTGCTTTCATCCGGATGCTGATGCCATCCGATGCTGTGAGCAAGAGTCGACGCGAGTCGAATGATGTCGCGTTGGTTGGTAGGTAAGAAAGAAGGTAGCGGTTCGCCCGAAGCTCGTCACAGATCGCTTTTGCTGCGGCTTGGGCCTCCTCAAAAGGGAACACCTTGCCACCGGTCTCCTCTGCAAGGCGGGTCATCACGGCGGTTGCCTTGGGCTGATCACGGCGATAGGCGCCTCCCGTGCGGTCAGCGAGTTGCAGGGCATAAATAGTGACGTCCTGATTCTGGTAATCAGCCAGCACCTTGTCAAATGTCGCCTTACTCCCGCGATCAACGCCGTCACCGACAAGAACCACCGCGGTCTTCCGCGTGCCTGGCATGAGCGGCAGCAGCACCTCTTTCATCGATATTTCGAGTGCGTCAAAAAGGTTCGGATTTCCTTTCTTGCGAAACGTCTCGAGCGATGCTTGTATCTTCTTGGCGTCGTCGGTCCATTCCTGGACTATCTCGGCCTTTTCATCGTAGGCGAGCACGAAGAGCTGGTCGCCCTCAAAAATCTCGTAGGCGAATTCCATTACCGCTTTTTTGAGAGTTTCGATCGGGGCCGGCAATGTCTGCGAGTTGTCAACGAGGATCATGATCCTCGACGGGCTCGGGTCGGGGGCAAAATTCTTTATCCTTTGCTCGACTCCATTCTCATAAAGAAAGAGATCTTCGACCCTGATCGGTCCCGAATTCTTGTCGGCACGCGATGCGATAACCGATAAAACCGTGCCCTCGATGCTGTCGCCGCGGTTGTTCCGTCGCGACTGGCCAAAACCGGACAGAGTCAGGATCAGAATGAAAACGGTCGCAATGGTCAGGCAGCGGTTCATGTCTTATCAGCATTGGACGTTTTCGCGTCAGATACTGGTGTAGTTGTTTCCTTTGGTTTTGATGCGGAGTCGGACGAGGCGGTTGATTCGGTTGAAGAACTATTATCAGCTCTTTTTCCTGCGTAATCGGTCACATACCAACCCGCGCCTTTGAACTGAAACCCCGACAGAGACCATTGCTTTTCGAGTTTGCCGTGGCATTTTTCGCATGTCGTGAGCGGAGCATCCGAGACACTCTGACGCTTTTCAAAGTGCTGGCCACATTGCAGGCATTTGTACTCGTAGATCGGCATGGTTTTACGCAGTAGTTGCGGCCTCGTGCGACTGCTCGGCCAGAAATCTCTCTGCATCGATAGCTGCCATGCAGCCGGTACCCGCGGCCGTAACGGCTTGGCGATAGTAAGAATCCTGAGCATCGCCGCATGCAAATACGCCCGGCACATTCGTTTTCATCGTTCGCCCTTCTGTTATAAGATAGCCGACCTCGTCCATATCAAGAATGCCCTTGAATAACTCCGTGTTTGGCTGATGCCCGATAGCGATAAAGACGCCCTGAGTCGAAAATTCCATAGTCTCGCCGGTCTTATTGCTGAACAAAGTCACGCTCTCGACGCCGATCTCCTTCGAACCGTGAATTTCCTTGACTTCCGTATTCCACATCACGTCGATCTTAGCGTGAGCTAGCACTCGGTCCTGCATGATCTTTGACGCGCGAAACTCTTCGCGCCGATGCACAAGCGTGACCTTCGACGCAAACTTGGTCAGAAATAGGGCCTCTTCCATTGCCGTATCACCGCCCCCGACAACGACTATCGACTTGTCACGGAAAAAGAATCCGTCGCACGTAGCACACGCCGAGACGCCGTTGCCGCCGAGCCCGTCCGGCACCGGTGCCTCACCGGGAATACCAAGCCATTTGGCCGACGCGCCCGTGGAGATGATTAGAGTGTCGGCCTTGATAACCGTGGTTGTCTCCTCGCTGTCCTCACTTTCTTTGCCGTAGAGCGTGAAGGGACGCTCAGACAGATCGACGCGCTCGATCCAGACGTTGATGATCTCGGTGCCGAATCTAAGCGCCTGCGTCCGAAACTCGTCCATCAAAACCGGACCCATAATGCCGCTGGCAAAACCCGGATAATTCTCGACATCGGTCGTAATAGTGAGTTGGCCGCCAGGCTGTGGACCATCGATCACGAGTGGTTCGAGTTGTGCCCGTCCGGCGTAAACCGCCGCCGTGAGGCCCGCAGGGCCCGAGCCGAGGATGACAACCTTTCGATGCATTTCTGTAACGGCCATAAGTGATCCTGCGAGTGCCCAACCTCTTTGGATATCGCCTGTTTATATAGTATAACTATTCGTCTGGTTCCGGGTAAATTGCGGCACAGCGAGCGCGTTTCGTGCTAGAATGAGACGAGTTTTAAGCAACCCGCCGTTTTTGCCGAGATTCGTGATGACCTCTATTCAACCTCATTTTGAGGAAAAACGGTTTGCACTCAGGATGGCGTTGCGCCTCCCGATCGTCGTATCGGGCCGGACCGACGACGGTGCCGCGTGGAGCGAGCCGACCGAGACTGATGATATATCGACGCTGGGAGCGCTCTTTCAGCTAAATCAGCCCATCAAACAGGGCGACGGCCTCTATATCCGTTCGCACAGACCAAACGGCGTCCCGGTCGAGGTTAAGGCGCAGGTCGTGCGCGTCCTTCCGGCAAGCTACGGTACGTCGCGCATCGGCGTCTCCATCGAGGAACCAAAGGAAAGCTGGCTAAGGCTGTTCGTTGCCTGGATCGCCGATGACAACATCGTGGATGGCGTAGCAGAATAATTTTTTTTACCGCAGAGACGCCTAGACGCAAAGGATCCTCATTGATATTCTTTGCGTCTTTGCAACTTCGCGGCTTTGCGTTAGGTCTTTTAGCATGGCAAATTTCGAAACAATAACCGTCGAAAGACGCGGCCGAGTGGCCGTTATGACCATTAACCGGCCTGATAAGCTTAATGCACTCAATAATAAGGTGCATTTAGAAGGCGTGGCCGCACTCGACGACTTACGAAAGGACGATGACGTCCGCGTATTGGTCCTAACAGGTGCTGGTGAAAAATCGTTCGTTGCCGGTGCGGACATTACCGAATTCGAGGGCAAGACGCCGGTCACTCAGCGCGAAAGCTTTCATGAGCGGTCGCTGTTCAATTCGATTGATACCTTTCCAAAGCCTGTGATCGCTATGGTCAACGGGTTTTGTCTCGGTGGCGGCAACGAGCTTGCAATGGCATGCGATATTCGTATGGCCAGTGATAATGCAAGATTTAGCCAGCCGGAGATCAATCTCGGGATCATGTGCGGCGGCGGCGGGACACAGCGTTTGCCACGACTCGTCGGTGAGGGTCGAGCGATGGAGACAGTCCTGACGGGCGACATGATCGATGCCGCGGCCGCCGAACGGATTGGCTTGGTCAATCATGTCTTTCCCGCCGACCAACTCGAAGCCGAAACAATGAAACTCGCAGAGAAGATAGCCGAGAAAGCACCCATCGCCCTGCAACTCTCGAAAGAGGCTGTCAAATTCGCCTCACGCTCAAACCTTGACGAAGGCCTACGCCGCGAGGTCGATCTGTTCGCTATCTGCTTTTCGACCGACGACAAAAGAGAAGGCGTGGCGGCTTTCCTCGAAAAACGAAAGCCCCAGTTCAAAGGCCGATAGATCAATTAGAATTTGGAATGATGAATTTCGAATGCCCCAGCTTTGGTGTCGAGGTTGTTAATAGCAAGTACAGATGTCCGGAATAGTTAGCACATCAAATGTCCGGTTTGTTGTTTTTGAAATTCGGAAGGAGAAGCGAGCTTCTTCTTCCGAATTTCAGCCTTTCGGGCACCGATCGGGTGTCCGTTTTTGTTGAATCGGCCGACTGTATGGAGTCCGTAGCCGATGCTGATGGTATGGTCGAGGTGTTGGTAGACTGCCCTGCCAGGTGCGAAAGCTTCTCTCGCTTCTTCCTCTGGCTTGTGGCGAATAGGCGGCGATCATCTGTATGCGAAGCTCCCGGAGTGAGCGCCCGACCTGTGTCAATGCCTGCTTATCGACCG
>JAGOWF010000220.1 GCA_018060305.1 Pyrinomonadaceae bacterium | reverse complement strand
CGTGCTATAACGAGCAGGAATCACTGCCCTATCTCGCAAAAACGCTCGCCTCTGTCGAAGGCCGTCTGAACAACATCGGATTTAGGTCTGAACTGATCTTTGTCGATGACAACAGCCAGGACGAGACGGTTAACGTGATGCACTCGCTCTTTGGTGAGCGTGAGAATGTCAGGATCGTGCAGCATGAGGTCAACAAGGGTGTCGCCGGCGGCATTATGACCGGCATCCGTGCGGCTAAGACTGAGTTCGTCTGCTCGATCGACTGCGACTGCACCTTTGACCCGCACGAACTCGCCCGAATGATCCCTCTGATGACGGACGACGTCGATATGGTAACGGCCTCGCCTTACCACAAGGATGGCGGCGTGCAGAACGTGCCCGGCTGGCGGCTTCTGCTCTCAAAGGGAGCGTCTGTGCTCTACCGCCGTGTGCTGCGGACCAAGATCGCGTCCTACACTGCCTGTTTCCGCGTGTATCGGCGCAGCGCAATGGTCAATGTCAATCCTACGGCCCCCGGCTTTCACGGCGTCCCCGAGATGCTCGGATTGCTCGATCTGGAAGGCGGCAAGATCGTCGAATTCCCTACGGTTCTCGCGGTTCGCCTGTTCGGTGCGTCAAAGATGAACACGCTGAAGACGATCGTCGGGACAGTTAAACTGCTCTCTCGGCTCGCAATGCTCCGCATCTTTGGGAAATCTGCTCCGATTGAACCTTCTTTAACCTCAGCGGAGCTAAGCCCGGCCTCGGACAAGCTTCGCAAATAAAAACTCCGGCAGATGTGCCGATCGAACGGGGTAACACTGCATATCGTTAATGATATGCGGCCACACCGCGACGGCATCCATCAAAACCGGCTTATCCAAAATGCAAAAAAGGATCGCTATCGTAGGCTCCGGCTTTCTCGGCATGACGCTCGCCATGCGCTACGCCGATGCGGGTGCAAACGTCACTCTCTTTGAATCGGCCCCTGAGATCGGCGGCCTCGCGTCGGTCTGGGACATCGGCGATATCGTCTGGGACAAGCATTACCATGTCATCCTCGCGTCAGACCGGCATACTCGCGACCTTATCGAGGAGCTCGGCCTCGGCGATGAACTCCGATGGGTCGAGACAAAGACCGGCTTTTACACCGACGGCAAACTGTTGTCGATGTCCAACACGAAGGAGTTTCTCTCATTCCCGGCGATCGGGCTGATTGACCGGCTGCGCCTCGGCGCCACGATATTTTACGCGTCAAGAGTGAAGAACTGGCGCCGGCTCGAAAAACTAACGGTCGAGAAATGGCTGACACGCTGGTCGGGCCGTAAGACGTTCGAAAAGATCTGGAAGCCTCTCCTGAAAGCCAAGCTCGGCGACGCCTACACGGAAACGGCAGCATCATTCATCTGGGCATCGATACAGCGAATGTATTCGGCCCGCCGATCAGGGATGAAGCGCGAGATGTTTGGCTACGTTCGCGGCGGTTACGCCCGCGTGCTCGAACGCTTTGGCGAGGTCCTGCTCGACAAAGGCGTCGAGATCAGGCTGAACTCGCGCGTCGATTCGATCGAACGGCTTGCAAACGGCAAGGTCCGCATATCAACGAAGGCCGCCCGGCGAAACAACGATGTAAAGCCCAATATCGTGAGGCAGCCGACAAAATACGCGAATTTTCAGGCCGCAGCGGCCGTCGCCCCCGGATTCTCAGGGGCATTTATCGCCGAGCCACAGATGGATATCGGCGCGGTCGTGCGCTTTCCAGATGAGCGTTCGGTCACGGAATATGACCGCGTCATCATGACCTGTCCATCAAACACCGCTGAGAAGGTGCTCGAGGGCCTCGATCCTGTGGAACGACGCAAACTTCGCAGCATCCGATATCAGGGCATCATCTGTGCTTCGGTAATGCTAAAGCGTTCTCTGTCCGATTATTACGTGACCAACATTACCGACGATACGCCGTTTACCGGCATTATCGAAATGTCGGCGATCGTCGATAAACAGGAATTCAACCGTAACGCGCTCGTCTATCTGCCGCGATATATCGCCCCCGACCACGAGCTGTTTGACAAGACCGACGACGAGATCGAGGAATACTACCTCGATGCCCTTGAGACGATGTATCCGCACTTTGACCGCTCGGATGTCGTCGCCTTCAAGATCTCGCGTGTTCGACAGGTATTTCCGATCCCCGTCGTCGATTATTCGACCGGCCTCGCCGATATGCGGTCATCCGTTGACGGGGTGCACATCGTCAATTCGTCACACATCGTGAACGGCACGCTGAATATCAACGAGACCGTCGCACTGGCCGAAGCGGCGTTTGCTGAATTAAAAATTCAAAATTAGAAGTTCAAAAATCGCTAACTGGCATGACCGATATTACCGAACGAACCTTTAGATTCTCGTTGGACATACTGAAATTGTTCAGAAATATCAATCGTGACTACTCGGCGGATAAGAATATTCTCTCTAAACAATTGCTCAGGTCAGGCACATCGATTGGGGCAAATGTGGAGGAAGCACAATCTGGTCAAAGTCGAGCTGATTTTATCAGTAAGATGTCTATTGCGCTGAAGGAGGCTCGCGAGACGCACTACTGGTTACGACTTCTCGCGGCGGCTGAACTCGTTAAGGCGGAGGATATCGCCGACCTGATCAGATAATTGGGGCAATAGTCGTGTCGTCAAAAAAATGACTTTTTGCATTTTGAACTTTTAATATTGCATTATGCGTAGCATAGCGAGCCTATCACTAGACCTCGATAACCAATGGTCGTACATGAAAACGCACGGTGATGCGGGGTGGAAGCAGTTTCCGAGCTATCTCGATCTGGCCGTGCCGCGGATATTGGACTTTCTGCGCGAGCGAGACCTCAAGATAACATTCTTCATCATCGGCCAGGACGCAGCACTCGAAAAGAACCGCGAAGCCATCGCTTCGATCGCTGCCGCCGGGCATGAGATCGGCAACCACAGTTTTAACCACGAGCCGTGGCTGCATTTGTATTCGCACGATGAGCTTGAAGAGGAATTCGACCGCGCCGAAGCTGCGATCGAGACCGCGACCGGGCAGCGTCCGACCGGCTTTCGCGGGCCCGGATACAGCCTCAGCCCGGCCGTGCTCGATCTGCTCAGCCGGCGAGGATATGAATATGATTGCTCGACGCTGCCGACCTATCTCGCTCCGCTGGCACGAGCTTTCTTTTTTCTCAGGTCACCGTCAATGAGTGCTGATGAGCGCGAAAAACTCAGCAAACTGTTCGGCAAATTCTCGGACGGCTTTCAGAGCCTCCGTCCGCATTTTGTCGAAGCCGCCGGCCGAAACCTCGTCGAGATACCGGTAACGACATTCCCCGTGTTCAAGACACCCATACACGCGACGTATCTGCAATACATATCGTCGTTCTCGTCAGCACTGGCAAAAACATATTGGCGGTCGGCCCTCGCCGCTTGCTCATTGACCGGTGTCCAGCCCTCGATGCTGCTGCACCCGCTCGACTTCCTGAGCGGTGACGACGTGCCTGAACTGCGGTTCTTTCCCGGAATGAACCTACCGACGGCCCGAAAACTCGAATTTCTTCACAATGTGATCGGCTCATACGCGGCGAAATTCGAAATTGTGAATATGCACGAGCACGCGAAGCGTTTTCGTGAAAACGCTCCGGCTGCGGTTCCGCAAACGGAAGCTCTGCTCTAGGATCAACTTGTGTTTGAAGCCGGATACGTGCGGAATCTACTTCGATCGGACGGCAAATCGCCCACCGGCTTCTGGCTTTGTTTCGGCTTCCTTTTTCTCGTAGTCATCTCGCTTCACGCGAAGCCGGTCCCGTTTGGTAACGAGTTCATCTACTTGATGCGCCTCGCCCCATACGCTCCTGCGGGCGACTGGTCGTTTGCCCACGCCGCCAACGAACATTGGCTCTTTAACTTCATTTTCAGTATTCCGGCACACCTCGTCACGATCGAGGTGATGGGCTGGGCCGGACGTATCCTCGTCTGGATACTCTGCCTCACTGGACTTATTCGGCTGGGCCAGAATTGGAAGGTCCCATATTGGTCGATCGCCTTTGCGGTCTCGTTTTGGTTGGCCGTAGGCCAGGCCGTGGTCAACGCCGAGTGGATGATCGGCAGCTTTGAGGCAAAAACGGTAGCATACGCATGCCTGCTGTTCGCCCTCACCGATTTTGCAGACAAAAGGCTGCTCCGCGCGTCAATATTGCTCGGACTTTCGTTCAGCTTTCACCCTGCGGTCGGCCTCTGGGCCATTCCGGCTGTCGGCATCGCGCTTCTTGTGGAAAGAATCGCATTTCGTGACCTCGCCAAGGCAGCGGGCCTGACATTCCTGTTCGCGTTGCCGGGCATCGTCCCGCTGGTCGGCGATCAATTAAGCGCACAGCCCGCGAGGGACGCCGATTGGCAGTTCATCGTCGTCAAGCACATGCCCTTCCATTTTGATCCGTTCTATTTCTCGACGCTCGGAATGGTCATTTTGGGGCTAATGCTGGTATTCAACGTCATCGCTCTGCGAGGTTCGGAGAGTTTCGCATTGCGTTTCCTGCGCAGTTTTCAGATCGCAATTGCGGGCTTCTTCTTGCTTGGGGTCCTTTTGAGGATCCTCGAACTCTACCCGCTGCTGCGTCTTATGCCGATGCGGCTGTTTCCGATCCTGACGCCGTTGTTCTTTATCTTTTCGGCGGTCTATTTTGTTCGGAAGCTGGATGGCCTGCCGAAGAAAGCCGCCGCCCTCGTCTGCGTGTTGGTCATCCTCGGCCTTCTCGAACCGTTCGATGAGGGCATCGGCCGACTTCGCGAGCTAAAGGCGAGTTGGGTCGCCAAACCCAATGACCTCGATGTCTCATTGAAGTGGATCGCAACGAACACGCCGCGCGACGCCGTCATACTCGCTGCCCCGCTGGGCCGGGAATTCTGGTATCTTTCACAACGCTCGCAG
>JAGOWF010000219.1 GCA_018060305.1 Pyrinomonadaceae bacterium | reverse complement strand
GAGATCTCGATCTTGCGGGCCTTGGTCTCCTCCCGCTTTGGCAGCGTTACATGGAGAACACCGTTCTCGAAATCGGCTTTTGCACCTTCCGCTGTTACGGTCGGCGGCAGCGTGAACGATCTGGCAAACGATCCATATCCACGCTCAATGCGGTGATAATTGTCGCCCTCGTCCTTCTTCTCGAATCGCCGCTCACCCTTTAACGTGAGCATGTTGTTCTCGAAAGACAGGTCGAAATCGTCCTTCGTCATGCCGGGCAACTCGGCCTCGAGCACGAGACTGTCGTTGTTCTCAAAGACGTCAACGCGCGGATTCCAGGCATTCATAACGTCCTCGCGGCCCGTTGTGCCCGGATAACTTGCCGAGAAAAGCCTGTTTACCTCATCCTGGAGGCCTCGCATCTCTCTAAAGGGGTCATATTTAGCTAAAAACATTGTTCTTTCCTCCAATAATTACAGGATATAAGACTAATTACTTAGTCCACTAAAATAATAAAATATGAGTGTGATATTGTCAAGTCAGATTCTTGCACTTTTTTCGTGAATTGCGGATGACAGTTTGAGGTTTGTCGGGTATATTTATTGGGCATCTTTTCAATATCTTGATGAACGTCTTTCGCGAAGTTCTGTGGCCGATCATCGCCGTTGTCGCTGCATTCATTGTCGGCGGCATCCTTGTGCTGATCATCGGCGATAATCCACTCGAGACGTTTCGGCTGCTCGTAGGCAGCTCGTTTGGCTCGACGAAGGATATCGGTTATCTCCTTTTCTATGCAACGCCGCTGATCTTTACGGGCTTGGCGGTTATGGTCGCGTTTCGCTGCGGCCTATTGAATATTGGCGCCGAAGGGCAGTTGACCGTCGCGGCATTCGCGACGGCCTGGGTCGGCATCAAGCTCGGCGGCACCGTCGTCAATACCTTTGGACAGGATGTCGATTACTCTTGGGCATCTCTGCCGGCGATACTGCTCGTCCCGTTGTGTATCGCCACGGCGATGATCGTCGGCGGCATTTGGGGAGCGATCCCGGGCATACTTAAGGCAAAGTTTGGCTCGCACGAGGTGATCAATACGATCATGCTCAATTTTATCGGCATCGCGTTGGTGAGCTACTTTACGCAGTATTACTATAAGCAGCCGGGCGACCCGATAATGCAGACCGTGCCCATAGGCGAGGCCGCTCACATTCCGAGGATCAGCCAGTATGTTCCGGGAATGCCGGATTTTGTCCCGCTGAGCGTCGCGTTCCTGATTGCCGTGCTGATGTGCGTGCTGGTCTGGATATTCCTGTGGAAAACAAAATGGGGCTATGAGCTGCGGGCCGTGGGCGAAAATCCGTCAGCAGCCGAGTACGGCGGTATCTCGCCCAAAAAGCAGATCGTCCTCGCAATGACCATCTCTGGAGCGTTGGCCGGAATGGTCGCGATCGGCGAGGTGATGGGCGACCGTTACCGCTATTATCACGATTTCTCGGGCGAAGTAGGATTTCTCGGCATCGCCGTGGCCCTGCTTGGGCGGAATCATCCGCTGGGAGTATTCTTTGCGGCACTGTTCTTTGCGGTGCTTCGTCGCGGCGGGATCTTTGTCGATGCTTTTACCGAGTACGTTTCAAAGGACCTCGTCGAGGTGCTTCAGGCGGTCGTGATACTGCTGGTTGCGAGCCTGCAGCGATTTTCGCGTAAATAGAATGACCGAGATATTTACGATAGCACTGATCTTTTCGAGCCTGCGGCTGGCGACTCCGCTCATCTTTGCCGCGCTCGGCGGACTGTTTTCTGAGCGCTCGGGCGTTATCAATATCGCGCTCGAAGGCCTGATGCTCGCCGGTGCGTTTACCGGCGCGGTCGTGACGTATGAGCTCAGCCAGCCGGGCTCGGGCGTGCCGCACACGATGGTGCCGTTCATCGGCCTCGCGGCGGCGATAGTTGCGGGGGGAGTGACTGCATTTCTCTATGCGATCGCAACGATCAAATTCGAAGCCGATCAGGTAGTTGCGGGATTCGGTGTCAATATCCTTATGTTGGGGCTGCCCGCACTCATCTCGGGTGCTCTCTATGATTCGACCGGATCGACGCCGCAGATAGCAAAAGACGTGATGCTGCCCGAAGCTTTCCGGATCTCGGTTGCGACGGTAATTGCTCTGGTGCTGGTGCCGGTTTGCTGGTATGTCCTCTACAAAACACCTTTTGGCCTCAGGGTGCGGGCAACCGGCGAGAATCCGTCAGCCGCCGACGCTGCGGGCGTCAAGGTCATTACGCTCCGTTACATCTGCGTCGTGATCTCAGGCATGCTTGCCGCGGCGGGCGGCGCATATCTGTCGATCGGCCAATCGTCGCTGTTTACGCGGGCGATGACGGCAGGTCGCGGTTTTATAGCCCTTGCCGCGTTGATCCTCGCGAAGTGGCGTCCGGTTCCCGTCCTGATCGCCTGTCTTTTCTTCGGTTTCACGGAGGCCCTAACCATCCAGATCCAGGGCGCGATCAAGATGCCGTCTGGCGAAGACATTCCCGTCCAGTTCATCCAAATAATTCCGTACGTCCTGACAATCATCGTCCTCGCCGGCTTTATCGGCCTCTCGCGTGCGCCAAAGGCGTTGGGCATTCCTTACAGGAAAGAGAACTGACGATTCTACACAGACGATTCTAGCTTCAAATTGAGAAGTTGATTGAGTGACACGCCCTGCTGTGAGGCTTCCAGTGCAAGCTTCCGATGCAAATACTCAGGCATTCTCAAGACAAGTCTGCCACTGAACGATCTTTTCCCCACGGGTTCGGGGATCGGTTCTTTGTTCTCGGCTAAGTCAGTCAGGACAAAACTAACTACTTGTTTGATCTCCCGGAGGGCGTCCTCCTGCGTTTCGCCATGAGCAGCCAGAGATGGGAACTCAATCACTCTTGCGATAAACGCTTCGTCTTCCTCAGACCATCCGACGCTATATAAATATTGTTCCAAGTTCATAACAATAGGCCTGTTCTTCCGTATAGGATGGGCAAATTCTGAAAATTCGCCCCCCCGTTGACCAAGATGTCTGGTTTCCCAACTCTTGATCTTGTTGATGACAATTACCTCATGCCTTCAGTTTCCTGAGGCACCTAATCACCTGTCGCACTTGATACGGCTTTGCCATTTTTCCAACCTTTTGCAAGTTGATCCGGGGATCGCCCTGCCAAGGTGTCTTGAAAATTTGGTGACCGCCGTTAATGCGACAAGCACCGAATAGTAACTACAGATTTGCAAGAGTCTTGAGAACCTTGTGTTCTTCTCCTTCTCCTCCAATTCTGCAATTAAGTTGTCAATCGATGAGTGATCGTACGATTTAGTCATCGCCTCGAATAGTATCACTGACAGTATCAGATGTCAATCCCTATTTCGTCCCAAATCCTTGACGAGGTTGCCTATCAAAGAGACTCTTCTGTAAGGTAGTTTCTATGTCGTACGATCAGGCTTCTGAGGCGGCCGATTTTGTTAAGAACCAGTTCGTGGGCGACATCCGAGCGGCGATCGTGCTCGGCAGCGGGCTGGGTGCGTTTGCGGAGAAGGTCGTAGCAGGGGTGACGATCCCTTTTGCTGAGATCCCGGGCTTTGTCCGCTCGACCGTCGAGGGACACGCGGGGCAGCTTGTGATCGGCGATCTCAACGGTGTAACGGTCGCCATTCAGCAGGGCCGGTTCCACTATTACGAAGGTTACGATATGGAGCAGGTGATGCTGCCCGTCAGGACATTCGGACTCTTGGGCATCAAGGATCTGATCCTCACAAACGCCGCCGGCAGCCTGAATTCAGACATGCCGCCCGGCAGCCTGATGATGATCACGGATCATATAAACTGTTTTGGCGTAAATCCGCTGCGTGGGCTTAACGACGCTCGGTTTGGGCCAAGATTTCCCGATATGACCGAGGTCTATGACCGTGCGCTTCAGGCGGTCGCTGAGCAAGAGGCGGCGGCGATATCAAGGGAGCGTTCCGGCCTTGATCTCTTGAATAAAGGCATCTATTGCGGCCTTTCGGGCCCTACATACGAAACGCCGGCCGAGGTTAGCATGTACCGGCAACTCGGGGCAGATGCCGTCGGAATGTCCACTGTTCCTGAGGCCATTGCAGCGCGGCATATGGGAATGCGTGTGCTCGGCATCTCGTGCATCACAAATTTTGCGGCGGGCATGACGAATGAGGCGATCGACCATTCGCACGTAATGACGACCGGGGCCGAGGCGGCAGAGGTCTTTGGAGAGCTCCTAAAACGCGTTGTGGCCAGAATGAATTAACAGGATATACGATTAACACGATGGAAGAAGTTTCTGTCCTTGCGTTGATCCCGTCTATCCTGCCCATCCTGTTAGAATTGACTTTATGATAATCGGCATTTGCGGAGGAACGGGTTCGGGCAAGACGACCATCGCCAGGGCGATAGTCGAGGCGGTCGGCGCCGAGAATGTGGTGCTTGTCGAGCAGGATTCGTATTACCGCGATCTGGCCGACATGCCGCTCGACGAACGGCATCAGGCCAATTTTGACCATCCCGACTCGATCGACAGCAACATGATGGTCAATCACATCCTGCGCCTCAAGCAGGGCCTGCCGGCCGAAATGCCGCTGTATGATTTCAAGACGCATACGCGCACGACCAATATCGAGATCATAGAGCCAAAGCCGGTCGTGATAGTCGAGGGAATCCTCATCTTTGCCGAGTCTCGCGTTTTGGATCTGCTCGACGTGCGAGTGTTTGTTGACACGCCGGACGATGTCAGGCTGATCCGTCGTCTTAAACGCGACCATGCCGAACGCGGCCGCACATATGAGCACACGATGGACCAATATATGCGGACCATCAGGCCGATGCACTTTGAATTTGTCGAACCGTCAAAACGGCACGCCGACATCATTATCCCGGAAGGCGCACAGACCGGCGTCAGCATCGAATTTCTTTGCAGCCTCGTGCGTGAGAGACTGA
>JAGOWF010000218.1 GCA_018060305.1 Pyrinomonadaceae bacterium | reverse complement strand
TACGCTCGGCGATCAAGAGTACGCAGGCGACCCTGTCGAAGCTTCGCGAGACGCAGCGGCTCTCGACCATCGACGAGAATATCGTGCCGATGAAAGAGGTCTATCGGCTGATGGGCGTGGACGACTTGCAGGCCAACGAGGCGCAGTATCTGCCGACGACCTCGCAGAATGTCTCGGCGGTGATAGTCGCGGCGGGCCAGGGCTTTAAGGAGCATCTGATGCCGCTCATCGCCGACCGGCCAAAGTCGATGCTCGAGGTCAAGGGCAAGACCATTCTCCAGCGGCAGATCGATTCACTTATCTCATACGGCGTCCGCAATATCTCTGTCGTTCGCGGCTATAAAAAGGAGATGGTCGATATCGCCGATGTTCGGTATTTCGACAACGACAATTTTGCAAACACGACGGCGCTCGGCTCATTTTTCTGTGCGGAAGAAGTGCTCAAGGGCCGAACACTTTTGCTCTACGGCGACATCGTGTTCGACCGCGGCATCCTCGAACGCCTGCTCCGGTCCGAAGCTGATATAACGGTCGTTGTCGATCACGCTCATTCGGGCGCCCATGGTTCGCTCAACGGCAGCAGCCCGAGCTATCCGGAAATGATCCAGACACAGCGGCAGCTCAAGAGCGAGGGGCTTTTCCTGCCGGACGACAGCCTCAACACGGCCCTGAAAGCCGGCCGCAAGCTCGACAAGACGCAAGGCAACGCTGAGTTCATCGGTATGGCTCTTTTTTCAGAAGAGGGCATCGAGCAGTTAAAGGCCGCCTATCATGATGCGAAAGCACGTAACGCGGAAGGGGCATTCCATGAGGCAGAGACCTTCGACAAGGCGTCATTTAGCGACATTCTTCAGGAGTTGATCGACCGTGGCATCGCGGTCTCGTGCCTCGACATTTACAAGGGCTGGGCCGAGGTTGATACCTTTGACGACTACAGGAATATGTGGGTGGAGGTCGTGAATTGAGCCACGGCGAAGACACCAAACATCTTTATCACGATCTCAAGGCACAAGGATACGACTTCTTTGTAGGCGTGCCGTGCTCGTTCCTCAAGGGCTTTATCAAAGAGATGGAGGCCGATGAGACTACGGAATTTATCCCGGCGACACGCGAGGACGTCGCCCTGAGCATCGCGGTCGGAGCCTATATGGCGGGCAAAAAACCGCTCGTCTATATCCAAAGCTCCGGCCTCGGCCATCTCGTGAATGCGATCACCTCGCTGCTCACGCCCTACGAGATACCGGTCCATGTTCTCGTCAGCCTCAGGCGCGCGCCGTTCGAGCATTTTGAGATGTACCGCATCTCGCGCGATCTGCTCAAATTGATGAACTACGACAACTTCACCATCGTCGAGGAGGCCGAACCGAAATGAAAAGGATCGATGCAATCCGCGAAATATTGAATACGGTCACCGATGAGTTGGTCGTCGCGACGACGGGCATGATCGCCCGTGAGGTTTTTGTTGCGAAGGACCGCGAGGCAAACTTTTATATGTGCGGCTCAATGGGCTGTGCCCTGTCGATTGGCATCGGGCTGGCAATGAATACCGACAAGAAAGTGATAGTCATTGACGGCGACGGGGCCGCGCTGATGTCGCTGGGCAGCCTGCCGGTTTCCAAGTATCTCAAGCTCGACAATCTCAAGCATTACATCATCGACAACGGCACTTACGCATCGACGGGCGATCAGCCGACGTGTTCGCACGCGGTCGATTTTGCCGCGATCGGCCACAATGTAGAGGTCATACACGTCGAGCCGGGCAATGAAAAAGGCACGCCGCGAATTCCGTACGAACCCGAAGAAATGACACGCCGCTTCTTACGCGCAGTAGCCGCAAACTAACGTGAAAGCCATCCTCCTTGCCGCCGGCCGCTCGACGCGGCTGTATCCGATAACATTGGCTAAGCCGAAGTGCCTCCTCGAGGTCGGAGGCCGCACCTTGCTCGAATATCAGCTTGATGCGCTCGAAAAGTGCGGCGTGAAAGAGGTTGTCGTCGTTACAGGTTATTACCGCGAGATGATCGAGGCAAAGTTTGCTGAGGTCGGGCCGCGATATTCGTTTTCGGCGACGTTCATCTATAACGAGCTATTCGCCGAGACGAACAATATCTATTCGCTGTGGACCGCAAAAGACGCCGCACGCGGGAGCGAGTTCCTCGTGATGCACGCTGATGTTCTGTTTCACGCGGACATTTTGGTCAATTGCTGCAAGCAGCCCGGAGATATCGTTCTCGTCGCTGACAAGCATTTGCACGAGGAAACGATGAAGCTCGTCGTCGCTGACGGCCGCGTCACGAGCGTTGGCAAGCACGTTAAGTTTGACGAAGCCTCAGGCACATTTCTCGGCATCGCAAAGTTTTCGACGCGGGGCGGCGAAGCGATGTTTGATGAGCTTGATCGCGTCATTAAGGCGGGCGAAACAAATGCGTATTTTACGCTTGCGTTGATGGGCCTGATCGCGAACGGAGTCGATATTGGCGTCAGTTGGACAGACGGCAAGGCGTGGATCGAGGTCGATTTTCCCGAAGAACTCGAACAGGCCGAAATGGTGCTTCCGCAGATCGTTACATAGTCCGGTTCTCCAGGATTGGAAATCCGCTCAGTTTTAGCGTTTAATTATCTGGTCTTTCTCCAAGTCCTGATGATAAACCTGCGCCGAATATTCACGTTCCTGATGCTGGCGGCTGCGCTGTCGGTCGTTTTCGCGGCCAACACGAGCGCGCAGCGGCGCTTTTATATCTCGCCGGACGATCACACGGATTATTTTTGGGTGGCCGATGACGTGGCATATAGGCAGGCGTTCCTGTCGATGATCGATTATTACCTCGACAAGATGGACCAGACGGCCGCGAATCCGTCAGACACACAGATGCGCTGGAATTGCGATGGCAGCCTGTGGATGTGGGAATACGAAAAAAATCGCACTCCGCAGCAGTTTGAGCGAATGATGTCGCGCGTTCGAGACGGGCATATGAGCGTCGCGCTCAACGCGCTCGTGCTGGTGCAGGGCGGCTCGCCGTCCGAAGCGGTGCTTCGCGGGATGTATTATCCGGGCCTGATCGAGCGGCGGCACAACGTTAAATTCCCGCTCGCGATCGCGATGGAGAGCCAGACGATGCCCTACGGCCTGACCTCGCTCTGGGCCGGCGCGGGAGCGAAATACAGTTGGAAGGGCGTTTGTGCCTGCGCGACTCACGTTCCGGGGCTTGAGAATCGTGATAGAGAGATCTATTACTCTGGTGGCCGCGACGAAAGCAGGATATTGATGAAATGGAACTCGCTCTTCGTCGGCAACCAGCATTTTGGTGGCTACGCCGAGGCGTTCAACCCGATGTCAGCGATAACATTTGCCGAGACGAACCCGAATTTTCAGTCGCGGTATCCGTTCGCGGCAATCGCGGCGTTCGGGCGCGGCTGGGATGAGCTCGAGTATATGAGTAACGAGTTCGTGACCGTCGCACAGCAGAATTCTAATGCCAACCGCCGCATCATCGTCTCGAACCAGGAAGATTTCTTTCGCGATTTTGAGAAGTCGTTCGGCGACGGGCTCGAAACACACGCGGCAGCCTACGGCAATGAGTGGGACGTATTAACGGCGTCGCTGGCAGAGGTTTCCGGGGGTGTTAAACGCTCGACCGAAAAGCTGCGTGCGGCCGAGGCGATGGCTACGCTCGTCGCGCTAAACCAACCATCATTTATGACGTCTCGCATCGCGGAGCGCGACAGGGCGATGCTCGACATGGGCCTTTACTTTGAGCATGACTGGACCGCCGACGGTGCGATCCCGCGTGCTACGCGTGCCAACTGGAACCGCCAGGTCGAGGGCGAGATCACCGCATATGTCGATAAATTGCATGAGGACGCGCGATTCGAGTTGGCAAAACAGATCTCTCGCGACGAGCAATTCCCACGATTTTATGTATTCAATCCGCTGAGTTGGGCTCGGACGGATTTTGCGGACGTGCCGTTTCGCGGCAACTATAAGGCACGGGTGATCGATGTCTCAACGGGGCAGGAAGTGCCGTCGCAAATCTTGAGGTCGGGCAATCAACAGGTGCTGAGGGTGCTTGCATCGAGTATCCCGTCCGTTGGTTACAAGGTCTTTGAGATCCGCGAAGGGGCGGCATCTGAGTTTTCCGGTGGGCCGACAGCGGCGGCGTCGACGGCTGAGAACGCAAACTATCGTGTCACCGTCGCAGGCGACGGCGCGATCACGAGCATTATCGACAAGGCGAGGTCGAACCGCGAGATCGTTCGTAACATTGGCGGCCGCGTGGTCAATGACCTCGGCGGCAACCGCTCGGGTGCCGTTGTGATCGAAAACGCCGGGCCGGTCAGCGTGACGCTCCGGGCGACATCAGCCAGCCCGATCGCGCACACGACACGGGTCACGCTCTATCGAGACGTCAACCGGGTCGATGTGCAGAATGAGATCACTGCGAATTTTGGCGACGTAAAGACTTGGGGCTACTCATTCGATATGAATTCGCCGGACGTCTGGCACGAGGAGGTCGGTGCCGTCATTCGAGCCAAGCTGCTCGCGAACGGCGGCCATTACAGCCCGCGAAACGCCCGCTACGACTGGCTGACGATGAACCATTTTGCCGACATGACAGACGGCACGGGCGGCTTTGGTGTAACGCTCTCCAACTGGGACAACCAGTTCATGCGTCTCGGCGCGAGCAGTATTTCAAACCTCGATACGGCGACCCCGCAGCTAAGCGTTCTCGCCGGCGGCCAGACGGACGGCAGCAGTCTGGGTATTCCGAATCAGGGCGGCGACCGATATTTTAAGCAGCGGTTCGCGTTGTGGAGCCATGGCGCATTTGACCAGACGGCGTCGATGAAGTTCTCGCTTGAGCACCAAAACCCGCTCGTAGCAACGATGATCGACGGCCTCGGGACCCGAACAAGGCCGTATCCCGCGAGCAGTTTCTCATTCCTCAGCATCTCAGATCCAAACGTCCTGCTCTGGG
>JAGOWF010000025.1 GCA_018060305.1 Pyrinomonadaceae bacterium | reverse complement strand
GTATTAACGGAGCCGTAGTTGTAAACCCTTCGTTCCAGCCCGGGAACGGATATTGGTTCGACGATTCGACGATCGACGGCCGCACGAGCACCTTTACGATGTCGTCCTGCGAAGCAATGATCTGCTCGGCGAGCGATTTGGAATACGTGTAGATATTCGTCCAGCCCCAATACTCGGCGCGCTCGGCCCCAAGCTCGGTTGTGCGTTCGCGTATCCACATCTTTCGCTCGCGAAAGATCGCCGACTTGAGTTCCGCTTCGTCATCGGGGTCGCGGCCTTCGTCAATGAACCTCTTGCGCGCCTGCTCGCGAAACTTCGCCGCCTGCACCGCATCGTCCGCTTCCTGTCGAGCTTGTTCTGACAAACGCGCGCAATCCTCGACCTCGCGATTGACGTCAAACGTCGTCCCGACCAACTCATCTTTTCTCGGAAAATACCCGACGACCGGCTCATTCTCCCATATCGGCCCTGACCGTTTGCCCGCGACAAAGCACGTCGAAACATGCACGAGCCGCGGCTTTTTCATCATCCGCGCGAGTTTGATAATGTTGTTCGACCCGACAACGTTCGTCCTGAGCGCAGACTCGAGCGGCGGATTAAAGGTCACATTACCGGCACCATTGATGATGATGTCGGTGTCCTTCATGATCTTGGCCGCTTCCTTCTCATCCAGCCCGAGAAACTCATTCCCGACATCCCCATTGACGGGCACGACTTTCGACTTTATAAAACCCTCAAAACCGCCCCCATACTTCTCCCTCAAAGGATCAAAAGTCGGCGATGTAACAATACTCGTCCAAAACCGCGTCCGCGACTCATTCTCATCCCGCGCCCGAACGGTCGTATAAACCTTCCCAATATCCGGAAAGTTATTGAGCAGCATCGACAACGTGACCTTTCCCACAAAGCCCGTTCCGCCGATGAAGAATATCGTCTTGCCTTTGAATATTTCTGTTGGTGATAGTTTCATTTGCTAAACACGATTTCTTTGTCCGCGTCATTTCTAAACCCAGCGAATTCGATGGGTTTAGAATCCGAATAAAAGCGATGGGTTCTCTTCGATCCCTTTAGCCGGCACTCATACTTTATCTGGATGTTCGTCGAGGTAAGCCGCAATCACGGATTTAAGTATCTGCAGATCATTTTCGATCACCGCCCAAACAATATCCGTATCGATGCTAAAATAGTTATGAACCAGAATATTTCTCATCTCTATGATCTTTTGCCATTCGATCTCGTCCGAATGAGACGTGGTTTCCACCGACAAGGCCCGGACCGCCTCGCCGATGATCTGGAGATGGTGGAGAACCCACGTCTGGATTAGTTCGTCTTCGTCGAACGCCGAGCGGCCGCGAGCGGTATATTTTTCGATCCGCTCGATGGCCTCGACAATGTCCAGCAGACGTTCACGACCATCTCTCATATCGCACGAGCCTCGCGTAAGATCCGTTCGCGGATTCGCGGCCGCAACCCCTTTTCGGTTACGACATCAACCCGCCGGCCAAGCAGTTTTTGCAAGTCCATCAACAGTCCGCCAAGATCAAGCAAGCTGCGACCGCTTTCCAGATCGACAAGAAAATCTATGTCGCTGTCACCATCCGCATCGCCGCGCGAAACCGAGCCAAATACACGGATATTCGTTGCACCATGCCGCTCGGCAATGCGCGTGATTTCGTCCTTTCTGTTCGTAATCTGTTCGATTCTCATTTCAAAATTAATCTAACACACCCAATTCCGGCTATCCGATCACAACGCCCGTCCCGACGATGAAGAAGATCGTCTTGCCTTAGAATATTTCTGTTGGTGATAGTTTCATATGGAACGCAAATTCAGGTCGTCCATTCATCCCAATTCTTGTCGCGCGTAATCCTCTCCACTTCGGGAATGAGACTCCAGTAATACCAGGCTGTTCGCAAAATCGAGAGAGCCAGACCGAGGAAGAGAAAGGCATATATGATCCAACTGCGATTAGCCTGCATCCAGTCGTGAGTGGGTTGGAGCAATAGTGCCAGAATCAGACCGATGATCAACGCCAAAAGCATTGCTGTGAAAAACGTCTTGAAAAGGGCGGCGGAGAGTTCCACGAACTTCCCGAATGGGTTCATCTGAGACCAAGCTAACTTCCCGGTATCACAAAGTTTCTTACAATTTCCACAGCGCATAAACGGCACCCCTAACAAACTTCCAGTTCCCAAGAACTGTTTATAACCTCCAGTAAAGCTAAACCCACAGTGCGGACAAAGTATGTTCTTTAAGTACATGTATCGCTGGTACCGTTTCCCTTACGCTTATCCGCGTTTCGCGGCACATAGCCACGTCGTTTACGGCGTGGTGCCATCAATCAAGACATCGGGAGGGCGTTTTAACGTCCTTCTCGCTCCTGGCTTTAGCCCCTCGCAATAATTCAACCCATTCTTCCAAGGTCAGCCCCGGTTCCATGCACTTCTTCGGATACGGGTAAAACTCGTATTTCCCTACTTGTAACTCAGTCATTTGTTTTCTAAATCCAGTTGAACCCGAATTGCATCTTCGACTCGGGCGATTTCAAAGTCAGTTAACCGCGCCATTTTTCGGAGCAGTCTCAGTTTGCTAGCGGTTTGAATTTGTGTGGCCAAAGCTTTCCCCGGTTTGCCTCCGACGTTCACGTAAGCTTCACCATCGCGGAGTTTTTCGACGCTACTCGTGAGCGGTACTACCTGCACGCGATTGAGATAGCGGTTGGAGTCGTCGTTGCTCACGATGACACACGGTCGTCGTTTTTGAATTTCGCCGCCAACCGGATTTAGGAATTCGACCCACCACACATCACCACGGTTCATCGCCTGAATCTCCAATAAGTGCGTCTGACCATTCGAGAGCCTCTTTCTCGCCTGCTTCGTCCGCTGCCATTTCTCTGTAAGATCGCTCGCGATCAGTTTCGCGATCCAACACATGGGGACGCACTAGCTGCTCGATAAATCCACTGATCTTGCGTGGACCGATCATAGAATGCAGACCGTGATAAACGTGTTCGTCAATTGTTATGGTTAGCTTCTTTTGCATACGGTCATTATACGTGTAGCTATACGTGCAATACAAACATTTGTTTCAATCCGACACATTACACAACCCAATGATCGGCTGGTGCAGCATTGTGATCTCGGCGTTGCGGCCTTGTTTTGAGCGGGCCATGGCGATGGCCTCGGTCAGGTTGTCGGCGCGGTCCCAGCCGAGGATGTTGGGGACGTGGGCGTTTTCGGCGCCGGCGGCGATGACCTGGCCGACGTGTTGGCGGCCGTTTTCGCCCCAGTACCACATAAAGAACGGATGGGCGCCGTGATAGGCGTTGCCGCGGCGATACATCTCGACGTAGGCCGGATTGCTCGCGAATTCGCGCTCGTATTTTTCACGCAAAAAGAACGCATCGCGACTCTCGGGCAGCAGCCGGTGAAAGAACTCGATATAGCTCGGATGAAAATTATGATCGAATTCATCAAAGCACGGATGCGTCAATATCAGAGTGCCGCCCTTTCGCAGAAGTGGCTTGTTGCGGTACATGTTGAAGTGATAGCCGAGTGCCATAACCTGGACGAGCAAAGGGTTTAACGCCGAATATACGTTATACGGCGAGATGTCAGGGATGCCCGTGATCATGATGTCGCACTGGCCCTTGACGGGAATTTCGTACTGGCGATAGTTCGCTTCGAGGATCTTTTCATGCACCGGCTCGGTCGAACCTGCATGGCATGCGATCAGGTCGTATTGCGCCGGGATCGCGTGGAGCAATTTGCGGCGGGCGGCGCGCGGCATTTTTGAGAAAGTCCGTTTCATGGCCTCCCATTTCAGACGGTCGGCGAACGAGAATTCGTCCTCATTCCGCGTCAGAATGTCATAGCCCTCGCCAAACATCTTGTTGTTGAGCGCGGTCTCAATGTGAAAGACCTTCATCTGCTCATCGACGAGCTTGCCGAGCCGGACGACCTTGTGATTCAACTCCGACGCCGGCGGATCCATATACGAATGGCTGTCGCGGATCGTCTGCGGTTCGTGATGAGCTCGCAAAGACTCGTAATCGCACAGCCCGACCGCGACCGATTTGTGCCCGCCGTCCATCGGGACGAGGTTGAGATTGCAATAGATCAGCAGGTCGCTTTCGAAGCATCGGCGGTTGATCCTCAGCGGCTCGTTGTGCCGCGTGTGCCCGAGCGTGACCAGCCCGTCTTCGTCCTCTGCGTCGTGGTTGTAGTAGCGGTCGGGATAGAACGCGTTGTGGATCTTCGCACCGACCATTCGCTTCATTTCCCACTCGGTCATCTTCCGGTGGAGCGAATTCGCGATGATGATGTGAATGTCGTCAACGCCATTCGCCGCGCACATATCCAGCACGACCTCAAGCATCGTCTGCCTTATGTCCGGCGTCGCCATCGGCGGCAGCGGCAGCGAAATGTCGTCAACGGCAATGGTGACCTTCATCCCCGGCTCAAGCAGCGCGTACAGCGGCTCCATCTCAAGCGGATGATTCACCGCATACCGAATCGCCGCCTCGCGATTCGGCAGCCCCTTGATCGGCGGATTCGGATAGATAATGCGCGTCCCGATCGGAATGTCATTGATAATAAAATCCTCGCCAAACGGCATGATCCGCGGCGCGGAATCCTTATCAATGTAAACAATTGACTCGTGGGTTTTGCGTCTAAGTTGTAAGGCCATAAGCTAATCTTTGTCGTCCGGCCCTTCCGGGCGACTCTCCTCCGCCGAGGTGGCTTCCAATTCCTTGGTGACCAACCATTTCGTGCCAATCGTCTATGGATACGACCATGGCGACTTCACGCTTACGACGCATAATGACCTGCGGCTGGCCTTGTTCTGCTTTAGAAAGTAGCGAATCCCAATTCGCCTTCGCCTCCGCTATCGTGTAAGACATTCTCTAACCTCCTGCACCCAAAACTCTATTTCAAATCCAATACCGGCCAGTCGTGCTGCATCGCGGTTTGTTTGAGTCTCATATCCGGACACACGGCGACCGGATGGCCCACTATCGACAACATTGGCAGATCAGAAATACTATCCGAATACGCATATGAATCCGATAGGTTGATGTTCTCGCGTTCGGCGTATTCCCGCATCCATGTCGCTTTCGTTGCCGAGGCCATTACGGGCGGGATGATGCGCCCCGTCGAGTAGCCGTTGACGAACTCCATATGGTTCGCCTTGTAGTCGTCGATTCCGAGATGGTCCATCAGCCGTTCGATCGTAAAGTCGAGAGCGCCGGTAATTACGACCTGCCGCTGGCCGATCTTCTTGCCCTTGGCGATCAGGTCGGGCGTTCCGGCAAAGATCGCCGGCTTGAGAACTTCCTCGAATAACTCATCCGAAAAATATCTGAGCCGGTCGTATGAGAGGCCCTCGTAGCTTTTGAAAAAGACGGTGTTAAAGACATTGCGCGAATACAACTCCGCAACGCCAAACAGCGGCAGCCGAGCGACGGTGCCAAACGTCTTTTTCGCGGTCTGCCACAGCCCCTGCTGGCGCTTGGCGTAGAACGCCAGCGTGTGCACCAGGTTGGTGCTGACCAGCGTGCCCTCAAGATCGTAGAAAGCCGCAGCTTGTCCCTTTTTGCTCATTCGCGCTTCTGTGCTATGTTTGTTTCGCTAAATTTGAAACAAGTCTAGCACGAACTGATTGATTATTGCACTCAATCACACGCAGGCTTACAAAATAATTACCAAATGTAATTACTTTGTGCTTACACATTATGCGGCGAGCGATCTTTCCGGGCTCATTTGACCCTTTAACTAATGGACACCTCGATATTATTCGTCGGTCAGCTCCGCTTTTTGACGAAATGATAGTCGCCGTGCTCAATAATCCCGACAAACATCCGATGTTCACCGTCGAGGAACGATGCGAAATGATCCGCGATGTCCTGCCGTCGGTCGATACGAGCGGATGTTCGATGCAGGTCGAGAGCTTTTCGGGCCTTACGGCCGAATTTGCAAAGAAAAAGGGAGCGACCGCGATCGTTCGGGGCATTCGGGCCGTCAGCGATTACGAATACGAACTGCGCATGGCCCTGATGAACCGCCGGCTGGAGCCTCAGATCGAGACGGTCTTTCTAATGGCCGACGAAGAATTCAGCTACGTCTCATCGACGCTGATGAAACAGGTCTTCGAACTTGGCGGCCGCGTCGCCGGCCTGATCCCCGAACTCGTCGAAGCCCGGATGAAGGCAAAGCATAGCTAACCACATAGAAACATAGGTCACATAGACAAATTCTATTTTGCTTATGTGTCTATGTGTCCTATGTGGTTAAATCTTCCTTTATGGCTTTCCCCGTTTCAAGCAACGTCGCGGCGATGCAAGGGTCCTCGACGCTGATCGCGGCGCAGATGGCAGCGGATCTGCGTGCCACGGGCGTTGACGTGATCGACCTGTCGGTCGGCGAACCTGATTTTGACACGCCGGATTTTATCAAGGACTACGCCGTCGAAGGCCTCGCCCGCGGCTTGACGAAATACACGGCTGCCGCAGGCATGGCCGAGTATCGCGAGTCGATAGCGGCTTTCTATCGATCGCGGTTTGACGCCGCGATCAGTGTGTCCCAGATCGCCGCCTCGTGCGGCGGCAAGCAGGCACTGTTCAATGCCGCGTGCACGCTGCTCGAACCGGGCGATGATGTCCTTATTCCGAAACCGTATTGGGTCTCATTTCCGGCGATTGCCGCATTCTGCCGGGCAAATGCGGTATTCATCGAGACGGCAGAGACGGACTTCATTCTAACGGCCGACCAGGTGGCCGCGGCTATCACCGACAAAACTCGGCTGCTGATTATTAACTCGCCAAACAATCCGACTGGCCGCGTAATACCGCCCGACGAGGTGCGGCGCATCGTCGAACTCTGTGCGGCACACGGCGTTTATGTGCTGACTGACGAATGCTATCTGTTCTTTGCCTATCCGCCGGCCGAGCCGTTTACGTCGGCCGCGCTGCCTGCGGATTTGCGGGAATTTGTATGCGTCGCGGGCAGCTTTTCAAAGACTTACGCCATGACGGGCTGGCGTATCGGCTACACGATCGCGAACGAGGCGTGGACCAAGGCGATGGTCAAGCTGCAGAGCCACTCCGCCACGCACCCCACATCGTTTGTCCAATACGCGTGCGCCAAAGCCCTGCAGAACTCCGACGCCACCGTCGCCGCCGTCAATGCGATGACGAGCGAATACGAACGCCGAAAAAACTACTTTATTCCCGCGCTCAACGAGATCAGCGGCTTCAAATGCGCAATGCCCGAAGGCGCTTTCTATGCCTTTGTCGATGTGCGTGAGATGCTCGGCGAACGGTTTCCGGCCTCAACCGATGTCGCCGATATTCTGCTCAAAGAAGCCCACATTGTCGTCACCGACGGCGGCGGCTTTGGCGCGGATGGCTTCTTGAGGCTTTCGTACGCTACGTCGATGGATAATCTCGAGAAGGCAATCGCAGCGATCAGAGCTATCTTAAGGCCGAGACAATAACGAATAAGATTAGCCACGAATGCACGAATAAGAAACCGCAAGTGTTTGTCATTATTCGTGCATTCGCGGCTTATTCCTTTTCTTATCCGCCGGTCATCATCAGGCCGATATCTTCGATAGACGTAGCTTTAGGATCGACCTCGCCGGCGATCTTGCCTTCGCGGAGGACCAGCAGCCGGTCGGCGAGGGCGGTGACCTCTTCGAGTTCGGCGGAGACGAGCAGAATTGCAGAGCCGGCGTCGCGGAGGGCGATGAGTTTGCGGTGAATAAATTCGATCGCACCGATATCGACGCCGCGTGTGGGCTGAGAGACGAGCAAGAGTTTGGGATTCAGTTCGAACTCACGGCCGATGATGAGTTTTTGCTGGTTGCCGCCTGAGAGTGATTTGGCAGTGAGCGTCGCATCGGGCGGGCGAACATCGAAATTCTCAATGATCTCGCCGACACGCTTTTGTATGGCGGCGGAATTCATCAGGCCCGAAGCGGCCGCGATCGGTGGGCGGTAATGCACGCCGAGGATCGAGTTCTCGGCGAGGTCAGAGTGCAGAAGCAAGCCGCGTTTGTGCCTGTCCTCGGGAATATGCGCGATGCCGAGCTCTTTGAGTTTGCGCGCCGAGAGACGCGTAACGTCGCGGCCCTCAAACTCGAACGAGCCGCCTGACGGTTTGGCCAAGCACGCCAGCGCTTCGATAAGCTCAGTCTGTCCATTGCCCTCGATACCCGCAATTCCGACGATCTCACCCGCGCGGACCTGGAATGAAACGCCATCGACCGCAAGTCCGTGCCGGCCATGCACCTGTAGATCTTTGACGGTGAGCACCGCCGCCGCGGGCGTGGCATCCGTCTTCTCGACCCGCAGCAGCACGTCGCGACCGACGATCATGTGGGCGAGTTCCTTGGCATTCGTCTCGCTCGTCTTGACGTGTCCGACCGTCTTGCCGTCACGCATCACTGTCACCTCGTCAGAGATCGCAAGCACCTCATCCAGCTTGTGCGTGATGATGACGATCGTCTTGCCCTGAGACTTCATACGTCGAAGGATGCCGAAAAACTCCTCGACTTCCTGCGGTGACAGAACAGCCGTCGGCTCATCGAGAATGAGCAGTTCCGCGTTGCGATAAAGAGCCTTGAGCAATTCCACACGCTGCTGCTGGCCGACCGACAGGTCTTCAACGAGCGCACGCGGATCCACGCCGAGCTTCAATTCATCCGAAAGGGCCTGAATATCGGTATTGGCCTTCTCTAGATCTAGATTCGCCGCCGAACCCGTCTCGGCCCCGAGAATAATGTTCTCCGCCACGGTCATCGTATCGACCAGCATAAAATGCTGATGCACCATGCCGATGCCGAGGGCGATCGCATCGTGCGGATTACGAATATTGACGCGGCTGCCGTCGAGATAGATCTCGCCACTGTCGGCATTATAAAAACCGTAAACGATCTTCATCGCCGTCGATTTCCCTGCCCCGTTCTCACCCACGACCGCGTGGATCGTGCCTTTGTGAACGGTCAGCGAGACGTCGTCGTTAGCAACGGTATCACCGAATGTCTTTCGAATGTTCTTAAGCTGAAGCATAAGAGGTTTTTGGTCTTAGGTTTTAGGTTTTTGGCCGCTTATTAGCCGGCTTCGGTTCTACCTGGAATGTGCCGATCGACTTGAGATAGGCATTCAAAGTAGGTGTTAGTTCGTCAATCGAGGGCAGAAGCAGGTCCGTTTGTTCTTTGGAGAGTAACTGTCGCTTGAATGCGCGTCTAAGCCAGTGACGGGTCTCATAGAGTGACCCACGAGCTATTCGCAAGAACCGCCGATAATCAGTATCACTGCCACGACCGCTTCCCTCAGCGATGTTTGCTCCGATACTGTCAGCCGAACGAACGATTTGTGCTCCGACGGTGTTTTTCGCGAAGCTGTCCCAACTTCCCGTGATATTCCAGATCTCATCAGCCAATTTTTCGGACAACTGATAGACGCGAAGGTTCTCAAAGTGAGTCCGTTTCATATCCGCAAAACGTCAAAAACCAAAAACCCAAAACCAAAAGCCTAATGCCTCATTTCGCCATCGCATCCGTGACCTTGATCTCGCCCGCAATGATCTTCTTCTTCGCTTCCTCAACCCGGGCGATCACGTCCGGCGGGATCAGGCCGTCGTTGTTGGCGTCCATGGCATACGCGACGCCGTCTTTGTCGAGGCCAAAGATGTGAAAGCCGCCGTGAAAATCGTTCGCGAGCACCTCTTTGACCACGTCGTAGCAGGCGTTATCGACGCGTTTTACCATCGACGTGAGTACAAAGCCCGGCTTGACCATATTCTGGTTTGAATCGACGCCGATCACGAATTTGTTCGCCTCGCCGGTCTTAGGATCGCGGCCGTACTGCTCGACCGCATCAAATGCGCCGAGCCCGGAATTGCCCGCCGCCGTAAAGATCACATCCGCACCCTTTTCGATCTGGGCGAGCGCGAGTTCCTTGCCTTTGCCGGGGTTATTCCACGCGCCGTCGGTCACGCCGACGTAGTTGTCGAGTACGCGAATATCCGGATTCACGCTTCGCGCTCCTTCCTCATAGCCCGTCTCAAATTTATGGATCAGCGGAATGTCCATGCCGCCGATAAAGCCGAGAACGCCCGACTTGGACTTCGATGCGGCGATCATCCCGACGAGGTATGAGCCTTCGTGTTCGCGAAAGATCAGCGACGCGACATTCGCCTTCGGCGTCTTTCCGTCGGCCTCGAATATCACGCCGTCAACGATCGCGAACTTGATGTTCGGATAGTCCATGGCGACCTTTTGCATGATCGGCCCCTGGGCAAAACCGACGCCAAAGATCAAGTCAAAATTCTCTTCGGCAAAGGCGCGCATCGCCGGTTCGATCGAGTTTGGGTTTCCGGGTTCGACATCGTATAGACAGATGTCCATGTCCTCGCGAGCACGCTTTACGCCCTCCCACGCGGCAGCGTTGAACGAACGGTCATTCTTGCCGCCGATGTCAAAGACGATACCGACCTTGATCTTACAGCCCTCACGCCGCGCCTCTGCGCGGTTCGCGCACGACGAGATCAGCAGAGCGAAAGTGGCGACCGACAGCAGCGACAATAATGCTCGTAATTTCATAACCGTTAGACCGTGGCCCGGATCAATCTGGTTGTCTTTGGGATTTCCTTGCCTATTTTATACGCGGCAGCCAGCTTTTCGCTAATCAGTTCGCCTTGTGAACGGTTGCGGCAATGAACTATGCCAAGCGGTTCGCCCCTGCGAACGCGATCACCGACTTTTTTCAGGCATTCGTATCCGACCGCGTGATCGACGCCGTCCTCGGCCTTCACGCGTCCGCCGCCGATATCGCAAACGGCGCGTCCGACGGCAAATGTATCGATCTCAGCGACATAACCGCCACCGGCCGCCACGACCTCGACCGTCTTCAAACCCTTTGTCAGCAGCATTTCGGGCCGATCACAGATTCGCGGATCGCCGCCCTGCAGCTCGATATTTTTTCTAAACCGCTCAAGCGCCTCGCCTGAAGCCAGCATTTTCGTAATTCGTAATTTGGAATTCGTAATTGATTTCTCGATACCACACTGCACCAGCATCGACGCCGTCAGTTCAATACTCAATTCCAGCGTTGCCGCCATCTCAGGCTCGCCCTCGCCGCGAAGTATCTTCAAACATTCATAAACCTCAAACGCATTGCCGACATACTTTCCGAGCGGCTGGCTCATATCGGTGATGAGAGCTCTTGTATCGACCCTGAACGACCGGCCCGTCTCGCAGAGAGCCTTTGCGAGTTTTACCGATTCAGGATACTTCTGAATGAACGCGCCCGAGCCGGTCTTGACGTCAAGCACCAGCGCATCGAGGCCCTCGGCGAGTTTTTTTGACATTATCGAGGCCACGATCAGCGGAATATACGGCACCGTCGCCGTCGCGTCGCGCAGTGCATACAGCTTCTTATCCGCCGGTGCGATCTGCTTTGTCTGGCCGACGAGGCCAAAACCGCACACGCGCATCACCTCTTTAAGTCGTTTGAATGAAAGATTTACGTCATAGCCGGGAATAGATTCGAGCTTATCGAGCGTCCCGCCCGTATGACCCAGGCCGCGGCCTGAGATCATTGGAACGGCGATCCCACACGCGGCTGCTAGAGGAGCGATCAGCAGCGAGGTCTTATCTCCAACGCCGCCCGTAGAGTGCTTATCTGCCTTCGGCGCATCGATGTCGGAAAAGTCCATCACCGTGCCCGAATGCAGCATCGCCCGCGTGATCGCGTATTGTTCGCGACGATTCAGCCCGTTTATGAACATCGCCATCACCATCGCCGTGATCTGATAATCAGCCCACTCGCGCGAACAAACACCGTCGATAAACACACCAATATCCGCGTCAGACAACGCCTTGCCGTCACGCTTACGGGCGATCAATTCTTGAGGTCTCATAGGATATGATCTAGAATAACAGCGAAATGGACGGTCAGTGATATATTGGTAGAAATCGAAAACGAAAAGAAAATCATAACATTAAAAGATCGTCGGTCTCATCTGAAGCTCTCTTTGGAAAAGCGTCGTCAGGAACTCGCGCGACAAGCCAAGAACCTCATCAAACACTACCGTAAAACCGCTCGCGCACGCGAGGAGTGGCAGGGAGGCGACACGATTGAGATCTAGGTTGTCTCGCGGCGACATTTGGCTCGTCAATCTCGATCCTGCGATCGGTTCTGAGATCAAAAAGACGCGGCCGGCGGTGATAATCTCTTCGGATGCGGTTGGCAAACTTCCGGTTAAGTTGGTTGCTCCGATCACTGAATGGAAGCCATATTTCGGTGACAACCTATGGCATGTCCGGATCGAACCCAATGACGCAAACGGGCTTTCGAAACCATCTGCGGTCGATCTATTGCAGATCCGGGGCCTCGATGATCTGCGATTTGTTCGGAAACTCGGCAGCGTGAACGACGAAACGCTTGCCGAGATCACGCTGTCTGTTGCGGCGATTATAGAATTCTAGGTTCTTACCAGGAGTACAATGCTCTGCGCCGACACCGCTCGCCTCTCGCCGACGGCATCGACGCCCTCGCCGGTTTTGGCTTTGACGCTGACCTGATCGATCGAAACGCCCAGAGCATCCGCGAGATTCGCCCGCATGCTATCCATATACGGCCGCAGCTTGGGCCGTTCCAGATGGACGACCGCATCGAGATTGCCGACGCAATAGCCGCTTTCGTTGGCCAACTCAACGGCGTAGCGCAGGAATTGCGAGCTTTCCGCATCCCGCCAACGCTCCTCGTCATTCGGAAAGTGCGACCCGAGATCGCCGCGGGCCAATGCACCCAAAACCGCATCCGCCGCCGCGTGCATCAGCACATCGGCATCGGAATGTCCGTCCGCGCCGAGGTCAGACTCGATCGCGACGCCGCCGATCACCAGCAGCCGCCCTGCAACGAGCCTGTGAATATCTGTGCCAAATCCGATCCGCATAATCTTGTGTCAGTAGCCCGCACGTGAGTAAGGGCTCGACGGTGTGTAAATCCAATATTGAGCCCTTACTCACGTGCGGGCTACTGACAAGATCGCCTCGGCAAATATGAGATCCTCCGGCCGTGTGATCTTGATATTCGTCGCACTTCCCTCGACCATCGTGATCGGCACGCCGAGCTTTTCTACGAGATAACATTCGTCCGTCACCGCGTCGCTAACCTCTCCGTCCTCGAACGCTCGCTTCAAAATGTCATATCGAAAAGCCTGCGGAGTCAACGCCCGCCGCAGTCGCGACCGATCGACCGTAAAGTTGATCACGCCGCCCTCGACTGATTTTATCGTGTCGTTGACGGGCGCTACCAGACATGCGGCACCTGTTTCAGCGGCGGCGACAATGACGGCCGCAATCTCTTCCGGCGTGACCAACGGCCTTGCTCCGTCGTGAACCGCGACAATAGCATTGTCCGCCGCCGCGATCGAATCCATTCCGTTCCTCACCGACTCAGCCCGCGTCGCCCCGCCGGTCACAATTCTCTTCAGCTTAGAGATTTTGAATTTTGCATTTTGAATTTTGAATTCCCTGCGTCCGTCTTCCGACAAAACCAACACGATCTCATCCACCGCCGGACAAGCCTCAAATTGCTCTAAAGTATGTATTATTAACGGTTTACCGAGAAGTTCGGTAAATTGTTTTGGTTTATCGGCGGCAAACCTCGACCCGCTCCCAGCCGCGACAATGATGGCAACGTTCATGATGACGCTCGCGAATCACTGTCCACTGTCCGCTGTCCCCTGTCCACTGTTACTCGATCTCTTCAATGATCGTCGTCTGCCGCAACTCGCGGGTGGCCTTACGAAACCCCAGCGAACGTGAATCGTGAATGCTAAAGTTCGGGTCGCTTCCGTTCTGTTCTTCGCGCTCTTCCCACAGGCGGCCAAAGATCATCTTGCCGGCCGTTGTCTGCAGAACGCTTGTGACGGCGATGTCGGCAGTCTTGCCGATCAGGCGGCGGGCGTGATCGACCACGACCATAGTCCCGTCATCGAGGTATGCGACGCCCTGATTGTATTCTTTTCCCTCTTTGAGAATAAAGACGCGCATCGCCTCGCCGGGGAGCACGACAGGCCTCATCGCATTGGCAAGTTCGTTGATATTCAAAACCTCGACCCCGCGAAGCTGCGACACCTTATTCAGGTTAAAATCGTTCGTAACGATAACGGCGTCGAGTTGCTGCCCGAGTTCGATCAGCTTCAGATCGACCTCTTTCACCGACGGAAAGTCGGTTTCGACGATCTGCACATCGAGTTTTGTGTTGTTTCTAAGGCGCTGGAGCATGTCGAGGCCGCGCCGGCCACGCTGCCGTTTGGACGAATCGGGTGAATCGGCCACCTGCTGCAATTCAGCGAGGATAAAGTTGGGAATAATGAGTGATCCGCCGAGAAAGCCCGTCTCCGCGACATCCGCGATGCGGCCGTCAATGATGACCGATGTGTCGAGTATCTTGTAATCGCGAGTAGAAGATTTGTCGGTGAATATGCCGCCAAGGGCTGACAGGTCCAGATAATCGCCCTTCGCCGCCCCGACCATCAGCCCGACATAGCCCATAAAAAAGGCCAGCGTGATAGTCAGGAACGTCTGCATCTCAGCCGACACAGCCGCCTCTTTTTGTATCGAGATCAAAACGCCGATGAGAAACGCCCCGACGATGCCGAGTATCGAGCCTACCGCGGCCCCGATCAGCGTCTTTAACGACGCCCGCCGCACACGCATCTCAAAACCGATGATGAGCAATGCGATGACGCCGCCGACCGCCGCCGATAACAAACGGCGCGAGTTTTCGTCGCCCAGATTGCTCAAACCAAACCGCTGCGTCCGCTCAAATGGCACGAGCACGTAGCCGAGCAGCACGAGCAGCCCGATAAACGCGATCCGGATGATGAGAACGTCCAATCTCACAGCAGGAAATGTTACCACAAAACAAAAGCTCGATGTTAGCAGTATCTGGCCCGGGAAGATCGCGGAACCGCGTCGGAACGCGGGCACCTCTGCCGGCGTATGCCGTAAATATATTGGCCGCAGATAAAACGGATGACGCAGATAATGAAAGATCAATTCATATCTTCCCTTATCCGCGTCATTCCGCGTGATCCGCGGCCAATTCTTCCTTACGGAATATAAGCCTTTGGCATTGCGGTATCTGTCGGGGCACCAAACTGGACGCCTGTGTAGCCCTGCGCCGAGCGGAGCATGTGCCAGATGCCGCCGCGATAGACTGCACGGTCGTATTTGTTGTCTGCGTCGTAGTCACCGGGAATTGGGATGTCGCCCGTCGTGCCAAACGGCGTAAACTCGACCTGGCCGTCAGAGCTTCTCCGCACTATCCACAAGCCGTCGCGGAACACAGCGATGTCGTCCTTGTTGTCGCCATCGTAGTCCGCAGGGACAGGAACATCGGTCGATAGGCCGAAGTTTGTCGTCGTGCTGCTGCCGTCGTTGTTTCGCACGACCCAATCGCCGCTCGATGGGCGGAAATACACAAGATTGGCCTTGCCATCGCCGTCAGTGTCCAGAGCATACGGTTTGTCACCGTTCTGGCCGTGCGTGATAAACGTAAATCCGCCGTTGGCACCGCTTGAATTCACGATATACCAAGTCCCGTCCGATGGCCGCCACGCCATCACGTCGGTCTTCTTGTCGCCGTCATAATCGCCCGAGATAAACACATCACCCGAATTGCCCCATACAGGGAACTTCGCCGTATTGGTCGAACTCTCAAGATATATCAGATCGACGCCATCGGCCGTCGTAAACCTTGACACGCCAAAATCAGTCTTATTGTCCGCGTCAAAGTCGCCCGCAATAGCAACAT
>JAGOWF010000217.1 GCA_018060305.1 Pyrinomonadaceae bacterium | reverse complement strand
CCGAGGCCTATGTGCCGGCGGCGGACCTTTACATAGAAAAAGAGGCGACGGTCAATGACGAGATCGACCGTCTGAGGCTATCGGCGACGCGGGCGTTGTTCGAGCGTCGCGACGTGATCGTTGTGGCGTCAGTGTCGTGCATCTACGGCCTCGGTGATCCGGACGCGTATTACGGGATGCTGGTCTTTGTCGAGCCGGGCCAGAAGATGAAGCGGGAAGAATTCCTGCAAAAGCTGGTCGAGTTGCAATACGAGCGCGTGAATATCGATTTTGAACGCGGCTCATTCCGCGTGCGCGGCGATGTGGTTGAGGTCTATCCGAGCTATCAGGACCAGGCATACAGGATCGAGTTTTGGGGTGACGAGATCGATTCGATATCAACGATCGATCCGCTGCTCGGCGAGGTGTTGCATAAGCACGACTCGCGGCTGCCGATCTATCCAAAAACGCATTATGTGATGTCGCGGCCGGTTATCAAACGAGCGGTGCAGACTATTCGCGCGGAGCTTAACGAACACGAGAAGTTCCTCGTTGAGGAAGGCAAGGTCGTCGAGGCACAGCGGCTGCATCAGCGAACGATGTACGACCTCGAGATGATAAAAGAGATGGGCTTTTGCCGCGGTATCGAGAACTATTCGCGGCACCTCACCGGCAAACAGCCCGGCGAGCCGCCGCCGACCTTATTGGATTACTTGCCGTCGGACGCACTGATGGTGATCGACGAATCGCACCAGACCGTGCCGCAATTGGGTGCGATGTTTAAGGGCGACCAGTCAAGGAAAGGCACGCTCGTCGAGTATGGATTCCGGCTGCCGTCGGCAAAGGACAATCGCCCGCTGAACTTTGGCGAATTTGAGCAGCGGCGTGGGCAGACGATCTATGTTTCTGCAACGCCGGGACCGTACGAACTAAATCAGTCGCAGGGCGAGGTGATCGAGCAGATCATTCGCCCGACGGGCTTGCTCGATCCCATAGTCGAGGTGCGGCCCGTAAAGGGGCAGATCGACGACCTGCTCGAGGAATGCCGTGTTCGCGCCGAACGCAACGAGCGCGTGCTCGTCACGACGCTTACTAAACGCATGGCTGAGAACCTAAGCGAGTATTTCGCCGAGGTCGGCGTGCGCGTGACGTATCTTCATAGCGATATCGTGACGCTCGAACGCATCAAGATACTTCGCGACCTGCGGCGCGGCGAATTTGACGTGCTGGTCGGGATCAACCTGTTAAGAGAAGGCCTCGACCTGCCTGAAGTGTCCCTCGTCGCTATTCTCGATGCCGATAAGGAAGGCTTTCTGCGTTCGCAGAGCTCGCTGATTCAGACGATGGGCCGCGCCGCCCGTAACGCCGACGGCAAAGCGATCCTCTACGCCGATAAGATAACCAGATCGATGGAATACGCCATCGGCGAAACCCAACGCCGCCGCGCGATCCAGGAGGAATACAATACAGAACACGGAATCACGCCCACGACCATCGTCAAAGCCATCGACGCGACGCTCGTGACGGCGTATGAGGCCGATTACTTTAAGGTGCCGCTCGAACTCGATGTGTTTCAGGAATACTCGCCCAAACAGTTGAAAGAGACCATTGCCCAGCTCGAAGCCGACATGCGCCACGCCGCCAAAGAGATGAAATTCGAGCAGGCTGCGGAGATACGGGATAAGTTGAAATACCTGCGTGACCGAGAGCTTGAGTATAGGTAACGGTGTTTTTGAACGCGGATCAGGCGGATTAGGCGGAAAAAAACGGATAAGATAAAATTTTTGGATAGCCGATAACTTGCTCCCTTGAGTGCATGGAAGAAAAAGAGCTCACTGGACAGATAATCAGGAATTTCTATACGGTCTATAACACCTTGGGCTACGGCTTTCTGGAGAGCGTTTATCAGAATGCGATGATGCTCGAACTTGTGGGAAGCGGATTAAGAGTTGAGCCGGAAAGAGGTATTGCGGTTTCTTACAATGGCCGCGTCGTAGGGACGTTCGCAGCCGATCTAGTCGTAGAAGATCGAGTAATAATTGAGCTGAAGGCAAAAGAAAGGCTGATAAATGCTGATGAGGCCCAACTAACCAACTACCTTCGAGCGACCGAGATAGAGATCGGCCTCTTGTTCAATTTTGGCCGCTCGCCAGAGTTCAAAAGAAAGTACTTTTCCAATGCGAATAAGAAGCTTACAGCCGACCAATCTGATGAAGTATTGCTGAAAGCTCTATTTGTTGATGATCCGTTTTAATCCGCCTGATCCGCCTAATCCGCGTTCAAAAGAGTGAAAACAAAAACTCAACAAGACGAAATCCAGAACTATCTGACCGACGCGAGCTTTATTCAAGGCGGCACGGCGGAGAGGTTGTTTTTGCCTGAATCGCCGGCCGAGGTCGCGGGTATTTTGCAAGAGGCGAACGCGGCGGGAATGGCGGTTACGATCGCAGGTGCCCGGACTGGGACCGTCGGCGGGGCGATACCGTTTGGCGGCTATGTCGTTTCGATGGAACGGCTTAACAGGATCGTTTCGATAGATAAAGCGGCGATGACGGCCGTTGTTCAGCCAGGCGTTGTTCTTGGTGATCTGCAAAAAGCTGTCGAGGCTGAGGGCCTGTTCTATCCGCCCGATCCGACTGAATGGAGCTGCCAGATCGGCGGTAACATCGCGACGAATGCGTCGGGGGCGAGGAGTTTTAAGTACGGCGCGACGCGGGAGTACATTAAGCGGCTGAAAGTCGTTTTGGCCGATGGGGAACTGCTCAGCCTGGAACGGCGTTGCGGAAGCCCGCGCGTTAGCAAGGGCGATATACTCGACCTGAGTGTATCGCCCTCCCTAACGGTCGGGCTTCCGCAACTTAAGGTCACAACTGAATCGGGCCGGGAGATCGTTGCTGCGGCGCCGACATACGCCGTACCGCGAGTGAGAAAAAACGCTAGTGGCTACTTTGGTCAGCCACTTGACGCGATAGACCTTTTTATCGGTAGCGAAGGGACGCTTGGCGTGATAGTGGAGATAGAACTGGCCCTGTTGCCGAAGCCGGAAGGTTTTTTTAGCGGGATCGTGTTTTTTGCAGCGCAGAGTGATCTGTTGGCATTTGTGGATGCGGCGAGGGCGGCGTCCTTTGAGACACGCAGGCAGGCTGCCTGCGTTCCGACGATTGATGCGACTTTACTGGAGTATTTTGACGCGAACTCGCTCGGGTTTATCCGGGAACGGTTTCCAGAGACGCCTAAGGGAATGGCCGGGGCGGTGTTCTTTGAGCAGGAAACGTCTGTCGAGAATGAGGACGCGGTGTTGGCGGCGTGGAATCTGTTACTGGACGAGCATAACGCCGATATAGATCGGTCGTGGTTTACGACGAACGAGCAGGATCGCGAAAAAATGCGCGAATTCAGGCACGCGATGCCGTTGGCGGCAAACGAGCGGTTTGCGAGGAACGGCTTTAAGAAGATCTCGACCGACATGGCTGTGCCGCCGGACCGATTTCGCTCGTTCCTCAAGTTTTACGACGATCTGCTGGCTCCGAGCGGTATCGAATATGTCATCTTCGGCCACATCGGCGATTGCCATCTGCACGCGAACCTGTTTCCAAAGACCGAAGCCGAGAACGAACGAGCGCGCCACCTCTATGGCCGCTGCGTCGCACAGGCGATAATGCTCGGCGGCACAGTCTCGGCCGAACACGGCATCGGCAAGCTAAAGCGAAAATACCTCGCTGCGATGATGGGCGAGCGGTATCTCAATGAGATGGCCGAGATAAAACGGACGTTCGATCCGAAGGGTATACTCGGGCGCGGGAATATGTTTGATGAGAAATATTTGAACTACTAACTTCTAACTATCAACTACTAACTGAAGAAAACATTCTTTACAGTTAGTAGTTGATAGTTAGAAGTTAGTAATTACGCGAATTATGATCAAGGCGATTCTATTCGATTTTAACGGTGTCATTGTCGATGACGAGGGCATTCAGCGGGAGATATACAGGGAACTGCTCGCGGCTGAGGGCGTCGAGATGACGGATGAGGATTACGCCGCATCGCACGGGATGGACGATGTGACGTTTGTTCGCGCCGCGTATGAGCGGAAGGGCAAGACGGTCGATGATGCAAAGCGTGACGAGATCATCGCGGCAAAGTTCGACAAATGGCGCGAGGTCGTGGGCGATGATTTGCCGCTATTTCCGGGGATCGTCGATTTTGTCGAGAAGATGTCGCACGAGTTTGCCCTCGGCGTCGTAAGCATGGAAAAGCGGCAACAGATCGAATATATCCTAGCGAAAAGCGGCCTCGCGAAGCATTTTGATGTGATCGTGAGCGCCGAAGACGTGTCTGCGTGCAAACCCGATCCGCAATCCTACCGCATCGGTTTTGACAAGATCGACGCCTCCCGCACGGCCCGAGGGCATCTCCCGATGACGCACCGCGAGTGCCTCGTGATCGAAGACACGGCGCCCGGCATTCAGGCCGCGAGAAACGCTGACCTGCCCGCATTAGGCGTAACGAACACGGTCGACGCCGCCACTCTCCGCACGGCCGGTGCCGGAGCGATAGCGACCGACCTGCGCGACTGGATGCCCGAGTCGATCAGGAGAGTTTTTTAACCACGGATAAACACTGATAGGCACAGATAGGGACTTTTTTTGTGTTTATCTGTGTCCATCTGTGGTTCATGTTCTTTTATGCACGATAAGTTCATTTCACGCGAACAAGCTCAGGGCGACCTGTTGTCGGCGGCGGCGTTTTTGGCTGAGAACATCAGGAGCGCCGACGGGCATGCGGAGGCGATGAATGTGATCGTGCCGCTGTATCTTGCCAAGGGCGATGTTGATCTCGCCGCCGAGTTGTCGAACCAGATCGCCGAGCCTTTCGCCCGCGACAAGCTGCTAATGCAGATCGCAGAAAAGTGCGCCGAACTGGACGACGACGAATATGCCGTCCAACTTGCGGATGCCATCGAGGAGCACGGACTGCGCGCACAGGCAATCGAGCATGTCGCGCAAGTGAAGGCTGCAAAAGGCCAGATCG
>JAGOWF010000024.1 GCA_018060305.1 Pyrinomonadaceae bacterium | reverse complement strand
TGGCAGCGAGAACAGGGCGGCAAGGTGATGAACTTTATCATTCGCAAGATGTCGGGCCTCAATTTCGCCGACACACAGTGCGGCTTTAAGGCGTTTAATATGTTAAAGTTCCGCCCGCTGCTCGATCTGATGGCGATCGACCGGTTCGGCTTTGACGTCGAGTTTCTATTCGTCGCCCAGTACCACGGCCTGCGCCTCGCTGAGATCCCCGTCCGCTGGAACGACGTTCTCGGCTCAAAGGTCAGCGTCCTGCGCGACACGCGACGAATGATCAGCGAACTCAGCCAGATCCGCCGCAATGCCAGCACCGGCAAATACAACATAATTCAAACAGGATAGACAGGATAGGCAGGATAAGAATTGTCTTTTTTTTCCTGTTTATCCTGTGCATCCTGTTAAAATTCCCCTATGGCCGCAAAGCTCAACGTCAACATCGATCACGTCGCCACGATCCGTGAGGCCCGTAAGACCATCGAGCCGAGCATTGTCACGGCGGCGGTGATCTGCGAGCAATCCGGGGCCGATGGCATTACCGTTCATCTTCGCGGCGACCGGCGGCACATTCAGGACCGCGACATCGAGTTGCTTCGCGATGTTGTCACCACCTACCTCAACGTCGAATTGGCTGCCACAGAAGAGATGACTTCCATTGCCGTCGCAACGCGGCCCGACGCGGTTTCGCTGGTCCCCGAGAACCCGAACGAAGTCACGACCGAAGGCGGACTCGACGTTAGCGGCAACTTTGACGCCGTAAAAACCGCCATTGATAAGCTGCGTGCGGCCGACATCTTTGTCAGCATCTTTATCGACCCAGATACGGCCCAGATCGACGCCGCCAAACGTGCCGGTGCTCAGCAGGTCGAGCTTTGCACCGCCGAATACGCCGAGATGACGCTCTCGTCCCGTGCCGCCCACGGCGAAGGTGCCCAGAAAGCCGCCGCTGAGATATCACGTCTCGCAGCCGCCGCCGTCCACGCGACCTCGCTCGGGATGATCGTCGCCGCCGGCCACGGCCTGACGTATCGCAACGTCGCTGCACTTGCCGCGATTCCCGAAATTACCGAATTCAATATCGGCCACAACATCATCTCGCGTGCCGTCTTCGTCGGCCTCAGCAACGCCGTCAAAGAGATGATCGACGCGATAGCCTAAATCAGCCACAGAGGACACGGAGAACACGGAGAAAGGCCAACCTATTCATCCTCCGTGCTCTCTGTGTCCTCTGTGGCCAATTTCCTTTCAGGGCGCATGTGCGGGAACAGGATCACGTCGCGGATCGAGTGTTTGTTCGTCAGCAGCATTACGAGGCGGTCGATGCCGATGCCGATACCGGCGGCGGGCGGCATGCCGTATGAGAGGGCACGGACGTAATCTTCGTCAAGCACCATCGCCTCGTCATCGCCTCGCTCGCGCTCGGCCATTTGGTCGATAAAGCGATCATACTGCTCCCGCGGGTCATTCAGCTCGCTAAACCCGTTCGCGACCTCCATGCCGTTGATGAACAGCTCGAATCGCTCTGCCACCGCCGGGTTCTCCGGCGAGGCTTTTGAGAGCGGTGATATCGCTTTTGGAAAATCGAGGATGAATGTCGGCTGTATCAGGTTTGGCTCAACGTACTCGTCAAACGCTGCAATGATGTTGTTATCATCTACCTCGACGTTCGGTGCGAACTTCGCTATGGCATCTCTCATCGATATCCGCTCAAATTTGCCGAAGTCGATCCGCTTCCCTTCGTATTCGACGACCATGCCGCCGGTGGCTTTCTGAACGCTCTCGCGCAGCATTTCCTCGCAAAAGTCCATCATCCCGTCCACATTCATATAAGCACAATAAAATTCCAGCATCGTGAACTCGGGATTGTGCTTATAACTGATGCCTTCGTTGCGAAAGTTGCGGTTTAGCTCATAGACCTTTTCAAAGCCGCCGACGACCAGGCGTTTTAGATACAGCTCGGGCGCGATGCGGGCGTAGAGGTCGATGTCGAGTGCGTTGTGGTGCGTTTTGAATGGCTTGGCGGCGGCGCCTGTCGCTTTGGCCGTGAGCATCGGCGTCTCGACCTCGACATAGCCGTGGTCTTCGAGAAAGCGACGCAGCGACGAGATGACCTTTGCCCGGAGTTCAAAGACTTCGCGGGTGGACAGGGCAGAACCGCCCGCGTGAGCGGGTGGAATTGCCTCGCCGGACGCTTCGCGTTGTCCCACAGCGTCACCGTCGGGCACGCGAGCGCCCCCCGCTGACGCAGGGGGTTCTGCCCTTAGGCTCGAGCCGATCAGGTCAACGTAGCGCTGCCGCTGCTTGATCTCGGCGTCCTCGATGCCGTGCATCTTGTCGGGCATCGGGAGCATTGCTTTGGCGAGGAACTGGAGCTTCTCAACATGCACCGAAACCTCGCCCGTATTGGTCACAAACAGGTAACCCTCGACGCCGACAAAATCACCGTGGTCGATCAACTGCCACACCGTCCATGAATCCGCGGCGTCGAGCGTTGGGGACGTCACACGCAGGCTGGCAGCCTGCGTTCCGACGGCGAACTGTCCTTTCTTACAGTAGATCTGCAGCTTGCTCATCCCGTCGGTCAGGTGAACAAAATTCCCTCGCGGCGGCGTCGTCAGACGGCCTGCGATCCGCACACGACCTAGAGCCAGCAGGCGTTCGTTGAACGAATCCTTGATGTCCGCCGGCGGCCGCTCGCCCTCGGCCAGATTCTCTTTGACGATGCCCATCTCATGCTCGACGTCCGTGACCGGCTGATGACGCTTTATCGCCGTTATCGTGTCATCACCACCGGTGATGCTGCTGCGGTCAAACTTGTTCGGATAGGCGTTGCCGACCAATTCGATCAGCGCGGCCAGATGTTCCGCCCGTGCCGCGGTCTGGTCGTTTTGCTCGACGATCTCGTTAAATTCAGGAATGCTCATGAGTAAAACCAAGATTATAGGTTCTGCCGGGCATAAACTCTAACATTGTCCCACGCTGGGACACTTTTGGGACAGTCTTGGAACATCGCAACCTATTGCATCCACAAGGTTTACCTCTATTTTACCTGTCTGTCCCACTGTCCCGCACAGATTTCTGATCCTGCCCGAAAAAAAACGCGGAAATCATTCTGTCTGGCATAAATGTTGCAAGGATAACACGTCCTTGCACCAGATTCAAGTACTTTTTTGGCCCTAACCAAAACTGTGGCAGAATGATATGGACGCGAAGAAAATGCGCCGGCCCCGCCGATGTGTTTTCCGCGTATATGTGTGTTTATGGGCATCGATCTCGACAGAATACTGGCATCAGCGCGCTCGGGCGAACGGGTGATCAGCCTCAGCGGCCTGACATCGGTCTCGGCGAAGGCGTATGTCCTGTCGCGCTTGGCGGCAGCGGCCGGCAAGCGGTTTGCCATTGTCACCGATACTAACAGCGACGCCGACACATGGAGCACCGATCTCCATTTTTTTCGATCTCAGATCGCTAACCCCGAATCTCAAACTTCAAATTTGAGATCTGAGATCCTTGTTCTGCCGTCCTTTGAGACCGATCCCTATTCAGGGGCCTCACCACACGCCGAGACACAGGAACGACGTGCGCTATCGCTATGGCGAATGGCGCACGGCGGCAGCGATCTTGTCGTCCTCTCGGCACGATCGCTGATCCAGCGGACGATCACGCCGGCGGAGATGGCGATGCTTGGGGCCGAGCTTGTCCGAGATTCCGACTTCCCGCCTGAGCGGCTGATCGAACGGCTCGCGGCGAGCGGTTATGTTCGCGAAGATCCCATCTTCGGCCCGGGACAGTTCTCGCTTCGCGGCGGGATCGTTGATGTGTGGTCGCCGGATGCTGAGATGCCCGTTCGCATCGAGTTTTTTGGTGATACGGTCGATTCGATCAGGACGTTTGATGCCGAAACGCAATTGTCGGTCGAACAGCTAAAGAGCGCCCGGATCGCGCCGATGCGCGAATTTGCGGTGACGCCGCAGGACATGAAGGCCTGGGCATTTTTTGCCGCCGAGCGGTTCGGCGACGAACGGTTTCGGCGCAACCTGAAGGACCGGACCGATCATGCCGCCGAGGGCGAGACTTTCTCAGGCTGGGAATTCCAGCTTCCGCTCGTCAAACCGCTGAATGCTACTGTTTTTGACTACCTGCGGGATCACATCTTTGTCATCGATGAGCCGACCGTGGTCGAACACACGGTCACCGGTATCTACGAGCATCTGCAGGCAAATTATGAGGCTGTCGCGCAGGCCGGGGATGTCGGGCTGGAGCCAAATGAGCTGTTCATGACACCGGAGCACGTACGGGCCGGTCTCGACGCGCCTGCTCGTGTCGAGTTACGTGCGCTCGGACGCACCGCGGCCGAAACCGACGAAGAGATGGCTATCAGGGCGGAATCGCCCGCGTCAGCGGGTGGCAGGGACGCCGAACTTAGCCCGACGCCTGATGGACTTCGCAAGGTTGGCAGAGATGGCAACCGACTGCCCCCCGCTTACGCAGGGGGTTCTGCCCTGTTTTTGTTCCCGACGGCCGAGAAAGCTGACGAGATAGCTATCCAATCGCGTTCAACCCGGCGTTTTCACGGTGATATTCCTGCGTTCGTGGCGGAGTTTGACCGCGCCGGGCAGATCGCCGTTGGCACGTCGGGCATGGCGGAACGTGTAGCTGAGATACTCCGCGAGTATGAGATCTATTTGCCACTCGACGCGATCAAGGTCGGCGGGCTGTCGAGCGGGTTCGAATTGCCCTCAGAAAACCTCCTGATCTACTCGGAAAGTGACATTTTTGGTGATATAACCGCAACCGCCGAAGGCCAAAGACCCAAGGCCAAAGGTCAAAAGCCAAAGTCCCGCCTCGGCGCCTTCATCTCCGATTTTCGCGACCTTAAGCCGGGCGACTACGTCGTCCATGTCGATCACGGGATCGGGCGCTTCGATGGCTTGCAGACGATCACGTCGCAGGGATCGGAACGCGAGTTTATGCTGCTCGTCTATGCCGACGACGCAAAATTGTTTGTGCCCGTCGAGCGAATGGACCTTGTCTCGCGATATTCGTCGGGTGAGGCGACACAGCCGACTCTCGACCGTCTCGGCGGCATCGGCTGGCAGAAAACGAAAGCCAAGGCAAAACGCGCGATGCGCGACATGGCAGACGAATTGCTCAAGCTCTATGCCGAACGCAAGCTCGTTCGCGGCCACGCCTTTCCGCCCGACGCGCCGTGGCAGCATGAGTTTGAGGATGCATTCCCCTACGACCTGACAACCGATCAGGCAACAGCCATCGAGGATGTGAAAACCGACATGGAAACTGCCATTCCGATGGATCGCCTGATAATCGGCGACGTCGGCTATGGCAAGACAGAGGTCGCTATGCGTGCGGCCTTTAAGGCCGTGATGGACGGCAAACAGGCCGCCGTGCTCACGCCGACGACGGTGCTCGCGTATCAGCATTACGAGACATTTAAGAAGCGGTTTGCGGCGTTCCCTGTGACGGTCGATCTGCTGTCTAGATTTAGAAGCACAAAGGAACAAAAGTTGGTCGCCGAATCTGCCGGAAAAGGCGAGGTTGACGTGCTGATCGGCACGCACCGATTGCTTTCGACCGACGTCAAGCTGCCAAAGCTCGGCCTCGTCGTGGTTGACGAAGAGCAACGTTTTGGTGTCGCGCATAAGGAAAAGCTCAAGCACTGGAAAAAGAAGGTCGATGTGCTGACATTATCGGCCACGCCGATTCCGCGCACGCTAAATATGTCGCTCCTCGGAATGCGCGATATGTCGGTGATCGAGACGCCGCCGCGCGACCGGCTGGCGATCAACACGCAGGTCGTGCAGTTTTCGGAGGGCGTCATTCGCTCCGCGATCGAATTAGAAATGTCGCGAAACGGGCAGGTTTTTTTCATCCACAACCGCGTCGAATCGATAGAATCCATCGCCGCTCTCATTCAAAAGATCGTCCCCGCCGCACGCATCGCCATCGGCCACGGCCAGATGAATGAGAAAGAAATGGAGCAGGCTATGCTCGATTTTATTGATTACAAATACGATGTGCTGGTCGCCACCACGATCATCGAGAACGGCATCGACATCCCGCGAGCAAACACGATCATCATCAATCGCGCCGACAACTACGGCCTGTCGCAGCTCTATCAACTGCGTGGCCGAGTCGGGAGATCGAATCGTCGTGCATACGCGTATCTATTGATACCAAGCGAGTTAGAGCTGACGCCTATCGCCCGCAGGCGGCTTTCGGCGATCCGCGAGTTCTCAGACCTCGGCGCCGGATTCCGACTGGCCGCGCTCGATCTCGAACTGCGCGGTGCGGGCAACATCCTCGGTGGGCAGCAATCCGGCCACCTCGACGCCCTTGGGTTTGACCTTTACACAAAGATGCTCGAACGCACGATCGCCGAGCTTCGCGGCGACGAGATCGCCGACGAGGTGAGCGTGTCGATCAATCTCGGTGTGGATGTCGCCATACCCAAGGACTACATCGCTGAGGCGGGCCAGCGGCTGCGCACATACAAACGCATATCGTCTGCTGCCGAGGATGAGTTGATCGCGATCCATACCGAGATCGAGGACCGCTATGGGCGAATTCCGCGCTCGGTCGAGAATCTGTTTGAATACGCGCGTTTGCGAAAGCTGGCCGAGTCGATGGCGATAATCTCTATCGACAAGAGCGGCTCGCAGGTCGCCGTCAAACTCGGCGAGACGGCCCGCGTGTCGGCGGAGAAGCTGATGTCCTACCTTGCCGAGAATGCGAATTCGAGCTTCTCGCCGAGCGGCATCCTGCGCTTGGAAATCCTCACCGCCGACCCGATCAAGACGGCGACCGAGGCCCTGACGGGAATTCGGGGCTAACTATTATTCAGTGCAATCGGTGCTGCGGCGTTGCGGGCAATTGAAGAGTTCGGGAACGTGCTCTCGCGTTTGCCGCCGAATATTGTCCCAGACCTGAGAATCTGCGTACTTATCACTGGTCCAGCCGAGCTGCTTACGGTTAAGCCATACATAGCGATAGGCGGCGTGTTCGTCCTCGCCTCGAAGGTGTCGGGACTCGTGCAGCAGGATGGCCGCGCGCTCGACGTCATCCGACGGATAGGTAAAGAAATCTGAGTAGAGAGTGATGATCGCGAATGGGAAATTCGTGGCGGCAAAGGCATTCTCCTTCGCGACGGTTGCGTTTAGCCAGTTATCGTCAGCGCGGAAGACGGTGATTTTATCGAGCAATACGATATCGCCCGCAAAGCCTCTGTCACGCAGCAGAGCGATCGCCCGGCGGACCGTGTGTTTTTGATCGATGGTGAGAGAACCCGCCGACGCGATCAGCGAAACGTAAAACGCCAGCACCATCGCGACGCAAACCGCGACACAGATCGCAGCACGGACGATCACACGCCGCACGCTCTTCGCACGGCTGGGAGCCGGAATACTCATCCGAGAGCTGCACTCGATACACATCGACCTGTTGGTGACGTCAGCGAGGCCGCATTGTTCGCATTTCTTTTGCACGGTTATGGGCGAGATGGGCGGCATACAGCGCCTTACATATTAGAAATCATGAATTCGCCCGATATTCCCACTGATTTTTACGCCTGACGCGATAAACTCTCTCGCAACGCGAAGCATCCAACTACACGGTTTGCAAACATTTTCGCCTGATAATAAGATTTGTTTTTGTTTCGGGCCGGATAGAATATGAGATCAATTGCCAAAATACTGATTTTTGCCGCTGTTTTTGTTGTGCTCGCGGCGGGCATTAGTGCCCAGGAGACCCAAACTCGCGTTGTTGACGAGGTCGTTGCTCAGATAAATGACGACGTCATTACGCTCTCGCGTGTAAAACGCGAGATGAAAGAGGCTGTCGATTCTCTTGTCGAGCAGGGCAAGACCCGCGAAGAAGCTCAGAAGATCGTCGATGAGCGGCAGGGGGAATTGATATCTAACCTCATCAACGAGGAACTGTTGATCCAAAAGGCAAAAGAGATCGGAATGGACAGCGAGATCGAGGCGTCGCTCAACCAACGTGTGGCCGACCTAATGAAGCAATACGGATTCAAGACGGTCGAGGCCCTCTATGCTGAGATGGAGAAGCAAGGAGCAAATCCGCAGGAGCTCCGGGCCAACTGGCGCAAGGCCGCCGTGCGCGAAAGGGTGATTCAGAGTCAAGTCCAATCCAAGATCTATTGGGGCGTCAACGGCAAGGAATTAAAAGAATACTACGAGAAGAACAAAGCAAAATTCAGCAAGCCTGAGACGGTTTCTTTCTCTGAGCTGTTTCTGGGCTTTGCGGGCCGCGACATTGCGGCCGTGCGCGAAAAGGCACGTCAACTGCACATAGCACTCAAGGCAGGCGCCGATTTCGCAAAGGTCGTAAAGGAAAATTCGGATCCGGGCCTGATCACGCAAGGCACAGGCAAGGCCGAGGACCTCAACGTAGCCGACCTGAATGCAAAGATAGGTGACCCGCTCAAAGGCGTCAAGGTCGGCGAAATAACCGCGCCGTTCGAGCTCGACCAAATGGGAATGGCTATCCTCCACGTTGACGACCGCAAGGCCGCCAGCAGCGAATCGGTATTTGACGAGGGCGCCGTCCGCCTCGCCATCACGCAGGAACGAGCGCCGCTCGAACAAAAGAAATTTATGTCAAAACTCCGCGAAGACGCCCTCATCCGCATCAGCGACTCCTACCGCCCCGTCGTCTCCCCCATCCTCTTCGCCGACGAGCGGAAGGAAAAATCGGCAAACTAAACGACCCGACCACGCATCGGAACGCGCGCGTCTCTGCCCGCGAGGGTCGGCTTGACTTCCAAGCTCGGCCAGCATTAAGATTAGCTCTATCACTGAGAATCAAGTCCTAGGTTGCCTCGAACCTTCGACTTCGGTAGGAAAACGCCCGCACCGTTTTTCGCAATCCGGCGTCTTCCCACTAAAGGAGATAAATATGACACCAACGCGCGCCTACACGCGCCTCGTCGTTTACGCCTGCGGCGGTTTATTCGCTCTCTCCGTTTCTATATGCCCGGTTATCGCCCAATGCTCACCGCCAGGAGCTCCGACATTTTCTGCCGCTGCTGGGCCGGGCCATCGCAAAGTGACAATCACATTCGGCGGTGTTGTGGCGGCAGAACTGCAGCAATTGGTAAATGGGCAGTGGTACAACGAGACTTGGATGTATCAGGATGGCACTCGCACGTACGAGGATTACGGTCATAACTACACTGCCACATTCAGAACGCGAAACTGGAATACCTGTGGTATGTCGTCGGGTTGGGTCACTGCATCTGCAACGACACTTGACATCGGTCAACCGTGGTTGAATGTCACTCCTGGCCCCGGAAACTCAGTGTACGTCCAAACTGGAAGGGTCGTCGATGTTGATAGTTCTCTGTTTTGGTCAAGCGACGGTGGAGCTACGTTTGCCTATCATTCAACATGGAACAATCAACCCCCGCTGATAGTAGGTTTGGTTCCCAATCAAACCTACTTCTTTTATGCACAGATCGATCCCGGCGGTGATGACGGCATACGCTACACCCCGATCAAAGGGGTGAGGCTTTCAGCCGATCAGGATTATGGCATCTGCGACCTCACCATCGCACCGTCTCAAGTCGGGAAACCTGTAAATGTTATCAACGGCAACATGTTTCTTGAGCAAACCGATTTCCGGCTTCCGGGTATCGGTGAGGAAATCGCAGTCAATCGGAGTTATAACAGCCTCGTTCAGTACGCCGGAATGTTTGGATTGGGCTGGTCTACTAAGTATGACGGAAGCTTGACGGTTATCGATTCGAGAAATCTTCGTCTGGCCTCTGCCGACGGGCGAGCTATCTACTTCGCGCGTGTCGGGCTTAGTGATCCGTTTTCGGGAATCACACCCGGATTTCCAGGATCGCTCATTGCGAACGGCGACGGAACCTACACGCTCACCTTCCCAGATGGGAGGTCAAAGAAGTTCGGCACAAGTGGAAAGCTCCTGTGGGAGAAGGACCGAAACGGTAATCAGACTACATTAAATTACGACCGAAACGGTATTTTTACAGGGGTTACTGACGGATTCGGAAGGACTCTTTCAATTAGCATCAGCAATGGGTTGGTTTCACAGATATCCGATTCCCTGGGGACGATCGCGACCTATGCATATTACCCGTTAACGAACCTCTTGAAAACAGTTACTTATCAGGACGGATCAAAATATGAGTTTGAATATGACTCGACTTCATCTCCGGGCAAGACCTTGCTGAAAACGGTAAAGGACGCGTCTAACAATATTCTCGAGACTCATCTGTATGACTCGCAAGGGCGTGCGACGACCTCCGAAATTCACGGCACTCACGAAAAATATACGCTCGATTACTCGAACAGTGCCTTCACGAGTGTTACGGATGGACTCGGCCGAGTAACAAAATACCATTTCGACCGAACCGCCGCCCGAAATGTCGTGAAGAAGATCGAAGGCCTGTGCGGTTGTGGCGGAGGTGGAACCGAGTCAACCGAGTACTTCTACGATGCAGAGTTAAACCTCGTTAAAAAAGTTGATGCACTTGGCCGCGAGACGCTATATACTTACGATGGCAATCGAAATCTCGTGAGTTTAGAAGAAAAGATAGGATCAACCTCCCTTGGGACCGAGACGTTCACATACAATGTCTTTGGTCAGGTTCTTACGCATGCCGACCGAATGAACGGCGTCACGATAAATACCTACGATGCTAATGGGAACGTTTTGACGACGAAAGACCCGTTGAACAACGTCACGACGCTCGAATACCCGGCCACGAATAACAAGGGGCTGCCGACGCAGATCAAGGATGCTCGTAATAACATAACGAAGTTCAGATGGTTCGCGGGTTCGGGGCTGCTTGAGGAGATCGAGGACCCTTACGGAAAGAAAACCAACCTTACCTACGACGCGCGCGGGCGCACTAATACGATAACGAACCCTTTGGGCCATGTGACGGATTACAACTATTTTGACGACACGCAGCGAAAGGTCGAGATGATCTATCCGAATCTGGACAAGATCACTTACAAATACGATATTCGCCGCCTGTTGGAATCGGTGACAGACGAACGCGGGAAGATAACGAACTATGAATTCGACCCTCAATACCGGTTGAAGAAGATCACCGACCCGCTTGGACATGCGCGAGAGTTCGGCTACAACTCGATGTCCTTTATGACCTCGTCCAAAGACGGCCTCGGGAATATTACCAATTACGTGCCCGACGATTTTGACCGCCTAAAAGAGATCGAATATCCGGCACCGACTGTCGGTGCTCCTCGTCTTAAGGAGAAATTCGAATACGATAAGGTAGGCCGCATCAAAAAGACAATCGACACGGCAAATCGCGATACTGTTTACACCTACGATGACACGAACCGCAAGATAACCGTCACCAACGCCGAGCTTGAGAGCACGGAACTCAAGTACAACGCGAGGTTTCAGAACATCGAGGTAAAGGATGCTCTGAATCAGGTTTACACGTTCACATACGATCCGCTGAATCGAATGCTCACGCAGTCCCGCGCGGGCGGAACGATGTCATTCGAATATGATGCCGTTGGAAATAGGACAAAGCGCACCGATTACATGGGCCGCGTCACGAACTACGAATACGACTTTCTCAACCGTCTCAAGAAGATCAAATACGGCGATCCCGTCACGCCGGGGACGCCGGTTCCCGAAGCGACCTACAACTATGACGACATCTCGAGGCTGACCTCTGCGATCAACGCAAGCGGCACTGTTTCTTTCGCATACGACAATCGCAATCGCGTCACGTCCACGACCGACGTTTTCAATCGCGTGGTCGCATACGAATACGAGCGGAGCTCGACCGTCAATCAAAAGCGACTTAAACTCGACGGCTCACTTTACGCAACCTACAACTTCGACAACGCCGAGCGACTGGTGAATATCGTCAACGCGTCCGACAGCACAACTATTACTTTCGGCTACTATGCTGACGATCTCCCGCAAACGCGAACATATCCTAACGGGGTTTCGACGAGTTATCTGTTCGACAACATGCGTAGGCTCACGCGACTGACCGACACCGGGCCGTCGGGAACATTGTTTGATCGGCAATACGCCTACAATGCTGCGAATCAGATCTCGCAGATCGTTGAGCCGGAACAGACCCGAAACTTTGGTTATGACAACGTGAATCGACTGACCGGCGTCACAGGTTCGGTTTTTGAGAATTATGTCTTCGATGATGTTGGCAATCGCACATCGAGCCATCGCTCGGCGACGTATAGTTACCAGCCATTCAATAAGCTGACCGCTACCGAGACTGCGACCTATAGCATCGATGCGAATGGCAATACGACCCTAAAGAGCGAGGGAAGTAATTTCTGGCGCTACAATTGGGACTACGAAAATCGCTTGACGGAAGCTGCGGCTAGGAAGCAAAAAGTTCGCTATCGCTACGACGCGCTGGGTCGCCGGGTGCAGCGTTACACAGTTGGCAACGCCGAGAACACGAACTTCACTTATAATGGTGACGATGTTCTGGTTGATGATAACTTTGGAACGCTCACGAAGTATGTCAACGGCAAAGGCATTGACAATAAGCTCCGGGCAACGACAGGCTCTACGCCGAGCTACTTCCTCGTCGACCATCTCGGCTCAACAAACGGCTTAGCGAATTCATCAGGGGCCTTGACCGCATCGAATGGTTACGATTCATTTGGGAATCCGACGAACCCCGCCTTCCCGTCGCGATACCAATTCACGGGGCGTGAGTTCGATTCTTTCGCCAAGATCCAGTTCTCGAGGGCGAGATTCTACGACCCGGCCATCGGTCGATTCATTTCTGAGGATCCGATCGGATTCAACGGCGGTGATGTGAACCTATATGGATATGTAAATAACCGCCCGTTGGTACTAGTCGATCCTGACGGTCGTTTTGGGCTGTGTAGAGAAGTTGATGGAAGTATAGTTCCTTGCCCTGCTCCCTTGGCAACCAAACTGGCGTTGCGAAAACTCGCTTGTGCTATCGAAGGCTATAATCCGTGGATCACTTTTGAGGTCGGTGGCGGCCTTCAGTTCGGTCCGTTTGGTGGATCCGACGCGATTGCTCTTGGATTCAATCCTCTTACCCAAGAATTGGCTGGTCAAACAAGGCTCATGTCGGGAAATGGTGGGGCGCTTGGAATTCTAGCGACGGCTGGTTTCCAGATCGGCGTTTCACTCGGACCATCCGCGAGTAGTTTGGCGCCATCAACGGCGGCTGAAATTTACGGAGATGCATCCGCCTTTGGTGGCGGTTCCGGAAGCGTAACTCACGATGGAGCATTCGGACTCGGCGCGGGGGTCGGGCCCGTTATCGGTGGTGGAGCAGGAGGAGGGCTGCGGATCGGCGAAACGTCACCGCTATTTTCTCTGAACCGTAATCCGTGCGGTTGTCCGAAATGAAAAAGCAATTGAAGGGAAATAGTAATACTAGGAAGTTTCGCATGGCGCTGGTCATTGCGGGATTCATGTTTGTCTTATTGATCGTAGGGCTTGCAAAGTTGGTCGGAAATGGCCCTCTCGTGACCGGGTTTTTTCTCATCGGTTGGTTCGTGTTTGCATTTTTGACTAAAAAGTTCTTTCTCCGCTATGACTGGCGGAAATAAGAGACCGGTTTTGATTCAGAATGGCTATATTTAAGTCAGGATTTGGCTGGTTGTTGGCAGGGTTCTATCTTTTGATCGTGCTGTTCGGAGTTTTCGAGTACGTTCGAACTCCCGCAGAGCCGATGAAAGAATTCGCTCTGCTTATTCTTACCCTACCGGGCAGTTTTCTAATGTCCGCCGTTATTGAAAATATAGGCATTGTAGACGAACAAAGTGCGCCTTCATGGTTCCCGATTCTCGTCGTGGTCGGGGCGATAGTTAATACTGCGGTCTTGTACGGACTTGGCTTTGGGTGCGGAGTAATCTTGGATCTCCTTCGTGCGAGAAGGACGCGCTGACCTACGATGCAAAATGCTCCCGACAGCACGACGATTACTTTCGGTTACGCTAACGCCGACCGCATGACCTCGCGCGTTTGCCCGAATGCGGTACGACTGAGTAGCATTCGGATAATCGGCCGATCACTTTAGGATCTCGTTTATCGAATTTTCGAAGATGGCGACGCGGCGGCGGGCGCGTTTTACTTCGGGGTGGTCTTTGTTGTAGCTGCGCGTTAGGCGGTTGAGGGTGGTCTCGAACTCGGCCTTTTTGATGATGAGCTTGCCGAGGGCGAGCGTGAGCTTGCCCGTCTCGGAGGGCTTTACGCCATAGACCTTTTCGAGCGACTTGTCGAGAGCGGCGAGTTCAAAACGCAGATCGACGATCTTGGGATTCTGCTCGGTATATTGCTCTGAGAAGGCGTCAAGGTCGGCGAGCAGTTCGGTTTTTCGCAGCAGTATCTCGGCGTAAGCGGGCGACGAACGGATCGGGCCGGCGTCGGTCTGCGAGAATGCGGCCGAGGCCGCCAACAGAATGATGGTTGCAGCAAGAAATAATGGAGCTTTTCGCATAACGCTCAACAAGCTGAAGCTTGAACTCTGAACCGCAGCTAGCGGGCGGAACCGCCTGCGTAAGCGGGTGGCATCGACGTTGAGACCGCGGGACGTTCGTTCCAACCGCTTACGTGGCCGGTTCTGCCTTCGTCGGCCTCGATAACGCCGTCGCCAAACGTCTCGCGGCTCGCAAGTGTCTCAAAATACACCGTGATATTGTCGAGTATCTCATCCGCCGAGTGCGAATGATACAACGTCTGGCGGAATTGCGCTCCGCCCACGAGGCCCTTGGTAAACTGCCCCGCGAGCTGTTTCATCTTGCCGAGAGCGACGATCTCGGGCATCTCTTCGCGGCACATCGAGAAAAACTCGAGCAGGACGTCCTTTTTCTCGGTCAGATCAGGCCTATACGGTTCACGGCCCGCAAGAGCATCCTCAAACTGGCGAAAAATCCACGGATTCTGCATCGCGCCTCGACCGATCAGTATGCCGTCAACGCCCGTATCACGCCATCGCTGCATACCGTATTCGATCGTGGTGACATCGCCGTTGCCCGATACGGGAATGCTGACAGCCCGTTTTACCGCCGCAATTCGATCCCAATCGGCCATCCCTTTATAGCCCTGTTCGCGGGTGCGGCCGTGGACCTGAATGTGCTCTACGCCGCATTGCTCGGCCATTTTTGCGACGTCAACGACATTGATCGACGCCTCGGTGTAGCCCGTTCTGAGTTTTAGAGTCAGCGGTATCGAGATGGTCTTTTTGATCTCTTTCAGGATCGTTTCAAGAAGGTGCGGATCGCGCAGCAGCCCCGAACCGCCACCGTTTTTGACGACCTTTGGTGCCGGACAGCCGCAATTAACGTCGAGAATGTCGGCACCGACCTCCTCGGCCATCTCGGCGCCCATCGCCATCCGCTCGGGCCGCCCGCCAAAGATCTGAACCGCAAACGGCCGCTCTTCCTCATCAAAACGCATCTGCCGCTTCGATTTTGGATTCTGCCGCGTCAGGCCCTCGACCGAGATGAATTCCGATACGACCAACCCCACGCCGCCGCGCCGTTTGATCAGCCGCCGAAACGTATAGTCCGTCACGCCCGCCATAGGCGACAGGATGAGCGGCGGATCGATAGCAATGTCTCGGATCTTGAACGGCTTCACGGTTTTGGAACGTCTATTGTTAGACCTTGGATGAACTGAAAGTGCTTTGCGTTGAACGTAACAAGTCTAAGTTCATTTTCGAGGCACGTCGCCGCAATAACCGCATCCGCCAAAAGCAAACCATGACTCTTTGAATATTTACGGATAAGATCGATGGATCGACGCCCGATCGCCTCGTCAAAATGAAAGATCGTGAAGAATTGGAGAAGTTTTTCGATCTTCCTGACTTCCGTTTTGTTCT
>JAGOWF010000023.1 GCA_018060305.1 Pyrinomonadaceae bacterium | reverse complement strand
TCAAAGGCCAGTCAAGCTCGCGACCAGTCGCGTACCGCAACATCTGCGAGCCAAATCCGATGATCGCCGGGCCCCACATCACAGGCTCTTCGCCTGAAAGACGTCTCATCATCTCGAGCACTTTCAGAGCATCGATGCGCTGCTGTTCGTCTCTGACACCCTTTAGAAATTTCTCGACACTCGCCCTTGTCGGCCTGGTCTTCAGTTCCGCTTTTGCCATCTGATTCCACGATTCTAAACGACGCGCTCCCTAACGGCCAAATACTGTCAGTAAGACACCTAAGACAGATTCACCACAAAGGCATGAAGGGCACAAAGTAAGGTTCTTCTTTGTGTCCTTCGTGCCATTGTGGTGAGACCGTCCTAAACGTCCAGATTCTTGACGTCGAGGGCGTTGTCCTCGATAAATTTGCGGCGCGGTTCGACCTGGTCGCCCATTAGGACGGTGAAGATGCCGTCGGTTTCGATGGCGTCCTCGATGCGGACCTGGAGCATGGTTCGTTTTTCGGGGTCCATGGTGGTTTCCCAGAGTTGTTCGGGGTTCATCTCGCCGAGGCCCTTGTAACGCTGTATGGTGAGGTCTTTTTTGGCGAGGCCCATTACTTTTTCGAGCAGGTCCTCGCGCGTCTCAAGCGATTCGCTCTTGCCGTTTTCGCCGAGGACGAACGGGGCCGCGAAATAGTCCTCGAGGTCGCGTTTTAGCTCGACGGCCTTTTGAAATTCGACATAGCTGGCGAGGTTCCAGTCGATCTTGAGCCGTCCGCCGTTGGGATAGGCGATATCGATCTCCCAGAGGCCATGCTCTTCGTCAGAGGTCAATTCCGTGTTGAAACCCGCATCGGCCAGGCGGCCCTCGACCTCGGCCATCATCTCCTGCTCGCCAAATATCTTACGCAGGCGGACCGAATGTTTGCTCAGGATGCCGTCGCGCCCGCCAAACGCCTCAAGCAGCACCCGCACGAGATGCGAATCGTTAAACAGTCGACGTGCGAGCCGCTCCTTGTAGTTCTTGAGTTCGGTCGTCTGCTCGAGAGCCTTTGAGAGCTCGCGGCCCTCGACGCTGCGCTCATTCGAGGTGACCTGGACGTCGCTGGTCGCAACGCGCATAAGATAGCGGAACATCCCTTTCTCGTCCTTGATGTACTCTTCCTTCTTGCCGCGCTTGACCTTGTAAAGCGGCGGCTGGGCGATGTAAACATAGCCGCCCTCGAGCAGTTCGGGCATCTGCCGATAGAAGAAAGTCAGGAGCAGCGTGCGAATGTGCGAGCCGTCAACGTCGGCGTCGGTCATCAGGCAGATCTTGTGATAGCGAAGTTTGCTGACGTCAAAATCCTCTTTGCCGATGCCGGTGCCGAGGGCGGTGATCAATGCCTTGATCTCGCCGTGGCCGAGCATCTTGTCGAATCGCGCCTTTTCGACGTTTAGAATTTTGCCCTTAAGTGGCAACACCGCCTGATTCTTGCGGTCGCGGCCCTGCTTGGCCGACCCGCCGGCCGAGTCGCCCTCGACGATATAGATCTCGCTGAGCGCCGGATCTTTCTCTTGGCAATCCGCAAGCTTGCCCGGCAGGCCCGAGCCACCCATCGCAGATTTGCGAACGATCTCGCGCGCCTTTCGTGCAGCCTCGCGGGCACGAGCGGCCTCGACGGCTTTACCGACGATCTTTTTCGCCACGGCCGGATGCTGCTCGAAAAACTCGCCCAGCTTGTCGTTCAGAAACGATTCGACCGGCCCCTTTACAGGCGAATTGAGTTTACCCTTGGTCTGCCCCTCAAACTGCGGCTGCGGCAACTTGACCGAGATCACCGCCACGAGGCCCTCGCGAGCGTCGTCGCCCGAGAGCGTGACCTTTGCGTTCTTGGTCATGCCGGACGATTCGGCGTAAGCATTGATGGTTCGAGTCAAGGCACCGCGAAAGCCCGACAGGTGCGTGCCGCCGTCAACTGTGTTGATGTTGTTGGCAAACGCAAATATCTTCTCGTCGTAGCCGTCGTTATACTGCATCGACACCTCGATAGACAGGTCGTCCGCAACCTGTTCAAAATAAAGGGGTTCGTCGTGCAGCGATTGTTTGTTGCGGTTGAGGTGCTTGACGAATTCGGCGATGCCGCCCTTGTAATAGAACTCGTGCGACTTCTCTTCCTCTTCGCGCTCATCTTTTATGATGATGCGGATGCCTTTGTTGAGAAACGCCTTTTCGCGCAGCCGCTCAGAGAGCTTTTCAAAACTGTAAGCGGTCGTCTCGAATATCTCGGTGTCGGGCCGAAACGTGACTTTTGTCCCGCGTTTTGTCGTCGTGCCGGTCTGCTTGAGCGGAGCGACGGGGATGCCGCGCTCATATTCTTGCTCATGTGTCTTGCCGTCACGCCAGATCTCGAGGCGAAGGAATTCGCTAAGGAAATTGACGCAGCTAACGCCGACACCGTGCAGGCCGCCTGAGACCTTGTACGAATTCGAGTCGAATTTGCCGCCGGCATGGAGCACGGTCATCACGACCTCAGCCGCCGAACGGCCTTCCTGCTTGTGAATATCGGTGGGAATGCCGCGGCCGTTATCGACTACTGTGACCGAATTGTCGATGTGTATCGCTACCTCGATCGTGTCGCAAAAGCCCGCCAGGGCCTCATCGACAGAGTTATCAACCACCTCGTAAACCAAATGGTGCAGGCCGATCTCACTCGTCGAACCAATATACATCGCCGGCCGTTTGCGCACCGCATCGCGGCCCTCAAGGACGGTGATCGAATCTGCACTGTATTCTTTTTTTGCTTTAGCCAAAAACTTACCCCTATTTAATTCTCTATCTTTATAAACTCTCTCGCCGCTATCGATCTCAACGCCAACAGTGCATCAGGGATCAACTCCTGCAATCGCTCCAGCTTGTTTGAACGGGACGAAAGCAACAATACCGCTATCGGTAGATCTTGAAGATTCTGCTGGTGCTCAAAACCTTTATCGACGGTCACGAGAACATCAAAATCAGAAGCCGCCGTGAACAGCAGCACTCCATTTTTCAGTCCTTTCCAGCCAGCCTCCTCTACCGTCGAAACGTCATGGCCCGCAAACTCTTTCCCAAGTGGTTCGGGAACACACTCGTCAAGCAGCAATCTCATATTCCGGAAGGAGCATGTGCCGCGACAACTCCAATACGGCTACTGCTTGAGAACGAGAAACAGTAGGAAAATGATCCAGAAAACGGTCTAAGCTGTCGCCGCTCTCCAGATAATCAAAAAGGTGTTGTATCGGCACTCGTGTTCCTCTAAAAACGGGTATGCCGCTCATCTTCTCAGGGTCGATCTCAATGACACTGTCATCTGTTAACATACCGATCTCCTCGAGATCTCCAACTACACAATTCTATCATTTTTGACCCGTTCGAGCCACACGAGAAGCCCTTTAATTAGCTTTATTTTATTGGATTTCCGCACGGCCGGCGGCGACTCGAAAAACCCTTGCGGATGAGCCAAATCGCTCGACAAAACTCTCTTTCGAGGTCGTTACAAAAGTCTGTGTTTTACCGTCGAGAAACTCGAGCAGTCTGCCGATGCGTTTGTAGTCGAGTTCAGCGTCGATATCGTCGATGAGGAAGAGTGGAAATTCGCCACGCGTGGCGTTAAAGACGGCTATATTCGAGAGCAAAAGCAGCAAGAGGGCGCTTCGCTGCTGGCCGGCCGAGCCGAACTTACGAAGGTCGCGGCCGTCGAAACGGACCTCAAGGTCATCGCGGTGCGGGCCGATCAGCGAATGGCCTGCAACAAGCTCGGCCTGGATGCGGGCCCGGAGCCGCTCGGTGATCAGTGCTTCGTAATCAGCAAGGTCGCCATGCCTGGCGAGCGAGGAATGATATTCGGCGCTCACTTCTTCATGGCCAAAGAGCCGCCGCTCCAGCACTTCATTGATCCGTTCGACAAACCGCGTCCGTCCGCGGTGGATGCGGGCAGCGAGCCGGGCAAGCTGCTCATTCCACGGTGCGAGCCGTTCGGCTATGCTGTCGGCGTGCATACTCTTCTCCGCAGCGGTGTGGAGCAGGGCGTTCTTTTGCCGGATGACGCGGCTGTATTCTGCCAGCACCTGCACAAACGGCGGGTGAAGCCCGACGATGCCTTCGTCGAGGAAGCGACGGCGCGATTCTGGCGTTCCGCGCACGATCTCAAGCTCGTCGGCTGTAAAAACAACCGCGTGAAGCTGGCCAAGATATCGGTTTGCCGCCTCTTTTTTGCCGTTGACGGTCAGCGTCTTAGCGTTGCCCGCGATGATGACCTGCAGATCGCGGACGATCTCGGGCGATTCTCGGACGCTGCCGCGGACGGTGGCCTCGTCGGCGTCAAACTTTACTGCCTCCGGCAGTCGAGACGTCCTGAATGACCTCGCTGAGGCGAGCAGGGCGATGGCCTCGAGCAAGTTGGTCTTGCCCTCGCCATTCTCGCCCACAAAGACGTTGAGCCCGAGCGAGGGCTCAAGTCGGCCGGACAGGTTGCGAAAATTGATCGCGTCGAGCGATTCGAGCAGCATGAACTTGGATTCTAGCACGCAGGCCTTTTCTGAAAATGTCTCGCGTTTGTTGATATGCTTTAATGAGGTGCTATTATCTGTTGGCACGGCCCCTCCCACCGATTCCCGACCGCTATGAAAAGAGTTTTACTGGTCACCGCCATGCTTGTGCTTGTCGCCTCAGCCGCGGCCCAAACGAGCCTCAAGGTGGGCGCTAACGCACCGGATTTTTCGAGCATCTCGCTGGACGGCGACCAGTATGAGCTCGGGAAGCTTCGCGGCACGGTCGTCGTCCTCAGTTTTTGGTCAACCAAGTGTGAGATCTGTCGTGCCGAATTGCCAAAGCTCAACAAGCTTGCCGCGCAGTTTGACGGCGGCGAAAAGGTCGTATTTCTTGCCCCGACGATGGAAAATGACAACATCGTAAATGCCTTTGTCAGGCGAAATCCGGTTAAATTCGAGATACTTGCAGATAACTTCGGATTACTTCTCCAATACGCCGACCGCACCAAAGACGGCAGCCTCGACATGGGTTTTCCGTCGTTCTTCGTGATTGACCAGAACGGCATCATCCAGTATCGTGCCAGCGGCTACGGCCGCGTCGAACCGCTTACAAAAGCGATAGATCGACTGGTAGCAAAGAATTAGCCCTTCCTTTTTTGACCACCCCTACTAGCAGCAATTCGACAGGACAGTTTAACTTTGTATCCGCGAGGTTATACACTCGGTATGGCCGAGAAGCATACCCGTTACAACCAAAGCGAAAAGGGACTACATGCGCAGCTATATGGTTGAGTGGCGCAGAAAAAGACGCGAAAGTCCCGACTATGATCCTGAAGAAGAGCGCCGGAAATGGCGCGAGCAGCACAGACATTTACGAGAGGCAGCAATGGATCGTCTGGGCGGTAGAACGTGCTCAAACTGCCGATGTGATAATGTTGCTATCCTTGAAATCAACCACGTTCATGGTGGAGGACGTCAGGCTTTGAAGGACACGCAGAACCGTAAACTGTATCGGTCGATCGTTAATGACAAAGTCGACCTCAGTGAATATAATGTGCTTTGTCGCGTTTGTAACGCGCTCCATTATGTCCGCGACGTTCTGAGCATCCGAGGTCATCAAGTCACGTGGAGAGGTAGCATAATTTGGTAATGCAGCGGTCTTGAAAACCGCCGCGGGTAACCGCTTGCAGGTTCGAGTCCTGTCCTCTCCGCCACATCTCTCCTATATTTTTCTGAATCCTATATTGTGGTCTGGCCGAAGAGTATAGTTGATCTGTATGGCCGTTGATCGAAATGCTATGAGACCGCAAGCCGTATTCGCTTCATTCGCACTTTTTGCGCTCGTGGGTTCGCTGCTGTTTGTCAATCAGTTTGGCTGTTCGGCGGTCGCCTCGGTCGATCAGCAGGCCGCCGTTCCCGATGCAACGCCGCGCAAGGCCAAAACCGTGCGTGAGATCACGTTCACCGATGGTGAGTTTGACGGTAAGGCCATCGTGAAAACCGATGCCGAATGGAAAAAAGAACTCACCACGACAGAATTCTACATCCTTCGGCAGGAAGGCACCGAGCAGCCTTACACAGGCGAATACGCCGATAGCCACGAGCATGGTGTATATTACTGCGCGGCCTGCGGCCTTGCACTGTTCAAGTCTGAGACCAAGTTTGAATCGGGCACGGGCTGGCCAAGCTTTTACCGGCCGATCTTTAAGAAAAACGTCACCGAAAAGGAAGACCGCTCGCTCGGCGAGGTCCGCACCGAGGTCGAATGTGCCCGATGCGGTTCGCACCTCGGCCACGTATTTGATGACGGCCCGGAGCCAACCGGGCTGCGCTATTGTATGAATTCTGTATCGCTCAGATTCAAACCAGCCAAATAGCAATTAGCCAAATTTGCGGCCTGTGTTAGATTTTTATCTATGACAGGTGACGAGATCAGGACCAGATTCCTCGGCTATTTTGAGCGGCATGGGCACAAGATCGTGCATTCATCGCCGCTGCTGCCGGCGAACGACCCGACGCTGCTTTTTACAAACGCGGGAATGAACCAGTTCAAGGATGTGTTCCTTGGGATCGAGAAACGCGATTACACGCGCGCGGCGACATCGCAGAAATGTATTCGAGCCGGCGGCAAACACAACGACCTCGATGAAGTAGGCAAAACGGCGAGGCACCACACATTCTTTGAGATGCTGGGCAATTTTTCGTTTGGCGACTATTTCAAAGAGGACGCCATTCGATACGCGTGGGATCTGTTGGTAAACGAATTTGGGCTGGATGTCGAGCGGTTGTGGTTTTCGGTTTTCGAGGGCGATGATGAGGTCGGCCCCGACGATGAGGCCCGCGACCTGTGGATCAAGGCCGGGGCCAGGCCGGAGCGTGTGCTTGGCTTTGGCCGCAAGGACAATTTCTGGCAGATGGGCGACACAGGCCCGTGCGGGCCATGCTCCGAGATCCACTATTACATGGGCGAGGATCCAACGGATCCGGCGAAGAATTCGACCCATTGGGTAAACGGCCCGGGCGACACGACGATGGAGATATGGAACCTCGTCTTTATGCAATACAACCGCACACGACGCGACGATGGCAGTTTCACGCTCACTCCGCTGCCCGCGCCGTCGGTCGATACCGGCATGGGCCTCGAGCGGATCACGGCAGTAATGCAGAACGTGAAAACAAACTACGACACAGACCTCATCAAACCGATCGTAGAGTTTGCCGCCGGTTTGGCGAAGGCATGACCGAGACTCAAACTGCTGTGCTCAGGATGCTCGCCGGCGAGATGAAAACGGCCGAGATCGCGTTCGCACTAGAGATGTCTGAGCTTGCGATCGACGGCCAAGTCGCGGATATTATCGCGAAGCTCAACGCCACCAGTCACGAAAACGCGGTCACGGCCGCCATCGCGGCTGATCTGCTGTCAACAGAATTATGAATGAGATAAAAAATGCACTGACTGAATACGCCGAACATTTCACCTCGGGCGAAAGCGACGTCCTGCGAGAGCTTCGCGAGCATTGCTATGCGCATTACGAGGATTCGGCGATGCTCTCGGGCTTTTTCCAGGGCCGTCTGCTCTCGATGTTTTCGCACATGTTACGCCCGGGAACTGTGCTTGAGATCGGCACATATCTCGGCTATTCGGCACTTTGCCTGGCCGAAGGGCTGTCGGACGGCGGCAAAGTAATTACTTTGGACATACAAGAGGAGACGAACGCGGTCGCACGCTCATTTGTCGAGAAGAGCGAGTATCAAGATAAGATCGAGTTTCACCTCGGTGTCGCTGCCGACATCATCCCGACGCTGGCCGAGGCATTCGATCTGGTGTTTATCGATGCCGACAAACCGAACTATTCGCACTATTACGATCTGGTTTTTGAAAGGCTGCGTCCCGGCGGTTTTATCGTAGCCGACAACGTCCTATGGAGCGGCCGCGTGCTCGACACCGAAAAAGACGAGGATGCCCAGGCATTGCATGACTACAACATCAAGGTCCTTGCCGACGGGCGAGTTGAGAACATCCTGCTTCCGATCAGGGACGGATTGATGGTGGCGAGGAAAAAGTAGGATTATCGTGCGGCACGAATGATATCGGCAAAAACGCCCGCGGCGGTCACATCGGCGCCCGCTCCGGCACCTTTGATGACTAGGGGCTGTTCGGAGTAGCGGTCGGTATAAAAAAGGACAGCGTTGTCTTTGCCGGCGAGATTAGCGAAGTCGTGGTCCGGCCCGATCGATTGCAGGCCGACGGATGCCCGTCCTTTATCGAACGTAGCAATATACTTGAGCTTTAGACCCCTCGAAATCGCATCGTCCAGCAGTTTGCGGAAATGGCCTTCCTCCGCGGCCATCGCCTGATAGAAATCCTCGACAGATCCGGCCAGACAAGCCTCAGGCAGAAAGCCGAGATTCTCAATATCGTCCATCTCTATCCTGTGGCCGGCCTCGCGGGCGAGGATCAGTATCTTGCGGGCGACATCGGTGCCGCTCAGATCGAGTCGAGGGTCGGGCTCGGTATAACCCTCATCTTGTGCCTGGCGGACGACCTCAGCAAATGGCCGCGAGCCATCGTAGTTGTTAAAGACAAAATTGAGCGTGCCCGACAGCACGGCCTCGATGCGGCGAATGCGGTCGCCGCTACGCAGCAGGTCATTCAGCGTATGGATCACGGGCAGGCCGGCACCGACATTTGTCTCAAAAAAGAAGTTGGCGCCATATTCGCGTGCGAGGTCCTTTAGCCGGCGATAGTCATCGTAAGCTGACGAGGCTGCAACCTTATTGCAAGCAATGACCGAGATGCTTCGTTCGAGGAGCTTAGAATACTGTTTGACCACATCGGCACTGGCGGTAACATCGACAAAAACGGAGTTTCGAAGATTGTTCCCGATGATCGCGTCGGTAAATGCCTGCACCGAGTTTGGTGCGCACGCTTCAAGAGCGTCCTTGTACTCGGTGAGATCGAGGCCGTCCTCGTCATACGCATAGCGATTGCTATTTGCGACGCCGACGACGCGAAGGTTTAGCCTCATGTCGCCAAGAACGTGATCATGCTGGCCCGCAAGTTGGCCGATGAGGCGGCCGCCGACGGTGCCGACGCCGGCGATGTAGATATTCACCTGCTTGCTGCCATCAGAGAAAAATTCCTCGTGCAGCGTGTTTACCGCCTTTCTGACATCACGCGAGGAGATGATCGCCGAGATGTTTCGCTCGCTTGAGCCTTGAGCAATGGCGTGGATATTGATGCCGTTCTGCCCGAGCGTAGTGAACATTTTGCCCGAGACGCCTGTGTGCTCTTTCATCCTCTCGCCAACAAGGGCAAGGATGGAAAAACCGGTCTCAACCTTGAGCGGATCGATCCTGCCGGCCGCGATCTCGTATTCAAATTCCTGATCGACAACACGCTTTGCCCTATCCGACGACGTCTCTTCGACGGCGACGCAGATCGAGTGTTCAGACGAGCTTTGCGTGATCAGAATTACATTGATCCGGGCCTGCGAGAGGGCGCCAAACAGGCGTTTAGAAAATCCCGGAATGCCGACCATGCCGCTGCCTTCCAGATTGAGCACGGCGATCGCGTCTATGCTCGAGATGCCTCGGATCAGTTCCTTGTCTGCGGCTGACTCCGATTCGATCAGTGTGCCGTGATCGTCGGGGGCGAACGTGTTCTTGATCAATACCGGAATGCCCTTTGCCATCACCGGCTGGATGGTCGGCGGATAGATGACCTTAGCGCCAAAATGAGACAGTTCCATTGCCTCGCGATAGGTGATATGCGAGATCTGACGGACGTTTCGCACGAGCTGCGGGTCGGCGCTCATCATGCCGTTGACGTCGGTCCATATCTCGAGGACCTCGGCATCTATCGCAGCCGCAACTATCGCCGCTGTGTAATCAGAACCGCCGCGACCGAGCGTCGTTGTATGCCCGCCGGCGTCTGACGCGACAAAGCCCGGCAGGATGTGAATATTCGCTTGAGCACCGTTGAAATACTCGGTTATTCGCCGGTTTGTCTCTGCGAGATCGACCGTTGCGAGGCCGTGGTTCGAATTCGTTCGGATCAGTTGTCGGCTATCTTTCCACTCGTTGCGGATGCCGATCTCGGCCATCCTTGCGGAGACGATATTTGTCGAAACGATCTCGCCAAAGCTGAGGATGCGGTCGAGTGTCTTTGGCGTCAGTTCGCGGACGAGCCGGACGCCGTCGCAGAGGTCACTGAGTTCCTTTATGGTCGATTCGACAAGGGCCGTAACGTCACCCGCTTGACTGTCGTCAAAGAGTTCGCGGATCGCCGCGAGGTGCCGCTCGCCGATTCGGCTGAGGATCTCAACATATCCGTCATCGCCCGCCTCGGCAGCGCGCCCGGCCGCTATCAGATCGTCGGTCGTGCCTTGCATCGCGGACAGCACAACGGCGCAGTGGCCATGTTCGCCGGTCCGGCGAATTATCTCAATGACCTGTTTGATAGCTTCGGGGCTGCCGACCGACGAGCCGCCGAATTTTAGGACCTTCATAGCCTGCTCAGCAGTATATCCTTTACCGCTTGATAGTCGTTTGGCAGCCTTACGCTCTGTGATCCCTTCGAGAACAGATGCTCGACCGACGGCGGGACGGCGACCAGACGGCCGATTATCTCATTCACGGAATCAAATTTTACCGGATGGGCCGTTTCGAGAAAAAAGCCGCGATCGTCCGAATTGTTATCCAAATGATCCGCAAGGCATCGGTAACCGACGGCCCCGTGCGGATCGAGGGTGTAACCGTATCGCTCGTCCACATCACGGATCGTCGCCGCCGTAGCATCATCGGTGACGACGGCCGCGACAAGCCTCTCACGGAGCCGCCCGATATCGCCGCTGCATAGTTCCATTATCCGGCTGAAGTTGCTCGGGTCGCCGACGTCCATTGCGTTGGAGAGCGTAGCGACCGACGGCACCGGCTTATACTTGCCCGTCACCAAAAACCTGGGGACGACATCGTTGGCGTTACACGCGGCAATAAATCGCTTGACCGGCAGCCCCGAGGCGTGAGCGAGCATGCCCGCAGCCAAATTGCCAAAATTGCCGCTCGGGACCGAGATGACCGGCGGCGGGCCCTGCCACTGTTTTAATGCAAAAAAGTAGTAAAACTGCTGCGGCAGCCAGCGTGCGACGTTTATCGAATTTGCACTGGTCAATCGGGCGCGTGCCCGCAGGTCGGCGTCGGCGAGCGCATGCTTGGCGATCGCCTGACAATCGTCAAAGGCGCCATCGATCTCAAACGCAGTGATGTTGCCGCCGAGCGTCGTGAGCTGCAGCTCTTGTATTCGAGAAACGCGTCCCCTGGGATAAAGGATGACGACCTCGATGCCTTCAACATCGTGAAAGCCGGCCGCAACCGCGCCGCCCGTGTCGCCGGAGGTAGCTACGATCACAACCGTCCTCTGTTCCGCTGAACCCGCGAAATGCCGCAGGCAGCGACTCATAAAACGGGCCCCGACATCCTTGAACGCCAGCGTCGGCCCGTGAAACAGCTCGAGCACAGAGATCCTATCCGTTATGGATACGAGCGGAAACTCAAAATCGACCGTCTCGCGGCAGATGGCATCGAGCGACGCGTCGTCGATCTCGCCACCGACAAACGGCCGGATGACGCGAAACGCTATCTCGGCGTTGTCGAGATCGGGAAGCTCAGTGACAAATCGGTCACCGAGATGCGGAATCTCAGCCGGAAAGTATAGCCCGCGATCATCCGGCTGGCCACGAAGAACAGCCTCACGAAAGCTGACCGATGGCGATGAACGGTTTGTGCTAAAGTAGCGCATCAATGAGCGGCGGATGCCGAAAGAAATAGATGATACAACGCCCGACCGGCATTGGCGAAAGTATGGACGAAGTAAGGGTGCTCGCACCCGCAACGGTCTCAAATGTCGTCTGCGGTTTTGATTGTCTCGGATTTGCCCTTGATGGCCCTTGTGACGAGATGACGGTGAGAAAGGTGGCGCAACAGGGTATTCGCATTATTCATCATGATCCGTTCGGGCTGTCCGTCGAGCCGGATCAGAATGTCGCGGGCGTTGCGCTGCAGGCGTTTATCGACGCCGCGGGTATCGCGCATGGTTACGAGGTCGAGATCACAAAGCGGATCAAGCCCGGCAGCGGAATCGGTTCGAGCGCGGCCAGCGCGTGCGGAGCGGTCGTTGCGGCAAATTTGCTCGCGGGTGAGGCGTTTGCAAAGACTGAACTCGTAGAGCTCGCGATGGCAGGCGAGATGCTGGCGGCAGGTTCGCGGCACGCGGACAATCTGGCCCCGTGCATTTACGGTGGATTTACGCTGGTGCGATCGTCGGATCCGCTTGATATCGTGCCGCTTAAGTTTCCAGACTTGTTCGCAACCGTGATACATCCGCAGATCGAGATAAAGACGGCCGAGGCGCGTGCGATATTGCCAAAACAGGTTGCTCTGGCCGATGCCGTGCGCAACTGGAGCAATCTCGGCGCATTTATAGCCGCGCTTGCCGGCGGCGACTATGATCTGCTTGGCCGGTCGATGGTCGATACTATCATCGAGCCGGCCCGCAGTTCGCTGATACCTCGGTTTGAAGCAGTCAGGGCCGCGTCCGTCGCGGCCGGAGCGATAGGCGGCGGAATCTCGGGTTCGGGCCCGTCAATGTTTATGTTGAGCCGCGACAGAGCGGCCGCCGAGCACGTCGCCGAGGTCATGCGGACCGTATATCTCGAAACAGGGATCGAGTTCAATACCTATGTTTCACCGGTGAGCGAAAGCGGCGTCCGGTTCGCCTCTTGAAAGCACACCGGTAAATGCTGTTAGAATAGAAACCAAATGATGACCCGCGAACTCGAAGAAACGCTAAACACGGCCGTGAAAGAGGCGGTCAGGCAGCAGCATGAGTTTGTCACGCTGGAGCATCTCTTGTTTGCCCTGTTGGATGACGACGCGGCGCAGCAAGTGTTGTTTAGTTGCGGCGCCGATGTGCTGGAGATCAGCCGCGCGTTGAGGGAATACTTTGACAACGTCCTGGAAAAGATGCCGGCAGACGTAAAGACGCTGCCGGAACTGACCAGCACATTTCAATCGACGATCAATTACGCAGTGCTTCAGGCCGAGGGCAGCGGCCAGCTGACGGTGGACGGCGGCAATATGCTCGCTGCCCTATATCAGGCCGAACAGTGCTACGCGGTCTATCTGCTTCTGCAGCAGGGCATTACGAGGCTCGACATCCTTAATTTCATCTCGCACGGCATCTCAAAAGTTGACGCAGACGATCCGTTTTCGTTTCCCGACGACTTTGACGACGATGATGAGCATGGGCCGTCGCCGGCCGAGAGGCGCAAGCCGCTTGAGAGTTTCACGGTTGAACTTGTCGCACGTGCCGCCGCAGGCGAGATCGATCCGATAGTCGGACGTCAGGCCGAGATCGAACGGACGATCCAGATCCTATGCCGACGGAAGAAGAATAATCCGCTTTATGTCGGTGAGCCGGGCGTCGGCAAGACAGCTCTTGCCGAGGGCCTCGCACTCAAGATCAGCGAGGGCAATGTTCCTGAGGTGCTGGAAAACGCGAAAGTTTTTGCTCTCGATATGGGTGCGGTGCTTGCCGGCACGAGGTATCGCGGGGATTTTGAACAGCGGTTCAAGGCGATCATCAACGAACTGAAACAGCAGGATGATGCGATCCTCTTCATAGACGAGATACACACCATCGTCGGCGCCGGTGCCGTATCGGGCGGCTCGATGGATGCGTCAAATATTCTCAAGCCTGCACTTGCGGCCGGCGAGCTTCGCTGTATCGGCTCGACCACGCATGCAGAATACAAGGCGGCGTTCGACCGTGACAGGGCGTTGGCGAGGCGATTTCAGCGGATCGACATCAATGAACCGACCGTCGAGGAAACGTATCACATCCTGCGCGGCCTCAAGAGATTCTACGAGGAGCACCACGGCGTCAAATACAGCAACGACGCCCTCAGAACGGCGTCAGAACTTGCCGGAAAATATATCAACGACCGCTTTTTGCCTGACAAGGCTATCGACGTGATAGACGAGGTTGGGGCGTCGGTCAAACTCCTGCCGGAAAGCCGCCGGCCCAAAAAGGTCTCTGTTCAGATGGTCGAGAACACGATCGCGCGGATGGCCAAGATACCGCCAAAAACGGTCGTAGCAAATGAGAAAGAACGCCTGAAGACCCTGCGTGACGACATCAAGAAAGCCATTTTTGGCCAGAATGAGGCGATCGACGCGATCGTAGATGCGATACAGATCTCGCGTGCGGGCCTCGGGCATGAAACAAAACCCGTAGGGTCGTTTCTCTTCTCAGGACCGACAGGTGTAGGCAAGACCGAGGTGTCAAAGCAGCTCGCACACACTCTCGGTGTCGAATTTATTCGTTTTGATATGAGCGAGTATGCGGAACCGCATACCGTCTCGAGGCTGATCGGTGCACCGCCGGGCTATGTCGGATTTGATCAGGGCGGCCTGTTGACCGAGGCGATCATGAGGACACCTCATGCCGTGCTTGTGCTCGACGAGATCGAGAAAGCTCACCCAAACCTGTTCAACCTGCTGCTGCAGGTGATGGATTCGGCCACGCTGACCGACAACAACGGCAAAAAGGCGGATTTTCGCAACGTCATTCTGATAATGACCACAAATGCCGGTGCCCGCGAGCTGTCCTCAGGCGGCGTTGGCTTTCGGAACTCGTCTGACACCAAGGGCAATGCCAAGGGCGTGATCGAACGCACATTCACGCCGGAATTTCGAAATCGGCTGGATGCTTGGGTGCCATTCAGGGCCCTCGATCTCGAAATGATAAAGTTGATCGTCGATAAGTTCATCAAGGAACTAAACGGCCAGCTTGCCGAGAAACGCGTGTTGGTCAGCTTGACCGACGAGGCACGCGAATGGCTCAGTAAGAACGGCTTTGACGCCCGCTACGGTGCCCGCCCGATGTCGCGGCTCATCCACGACAAGATCAAGCAGCCGCTGGCCAATGAGATACTCTTTGGCAAACTCGCTAATGGGGGCAGCGTGCGGGTGAACATGCGAAACGACGGTTTAAGCCTCGACATCGGTAGGAAAAAGGCCCTCGCGGACGCTTAGTATTACCAATGGAAACGGACGTTTTGATCGTCGGTGCCGGCCCGACGGGCCTCGCTCTTGCCTGCCAATTGATCCGTTACGGGATCGACTTCCAGATAATCGACAAAAAGGAAACAACCACGCCGTATTCAAAGGCAATAGGCGTGCAGGCCCGAACGCTCGAGATCTATGAGCAGATCGGCCTTGCGGACAAGCTGGTCGCCGTCGGGGCAAAGGCGGACAGGGCAAAGATGTTCGCCGGGGGACGGTTTCGCGGCGAGATCGACCTTGCAGGCCTTGGCAAAGGGTTGAGCCCATATCCTTACGTCCTGATCGTCGAACAAGGCAAGCACGAAACTCTCCTTTACGATCACATCAGATCACACGGTTTTGACGTGCGGTGGCAAAGCGAACTTGTCCGTTTCGAACAGGACGCATCGGGTGTCGTGGCAACCGTTACCACACCGGAAGATGCAACCGAAACCATCCGGGCAAAGTATCTCGTCGGCTGCGATGGTGCAAGGAGCCTCGTTCGACACTCGCTGGGACTGACGTTTGAGGGCAGCACATTTGAACGGATGTTCTATGTTGCAGACGTCAATATCGATTGGGAATTCGGACGCGGCGGGCTGTTTGTTTTTCTGATGCGAAATAACCTGCTGGCAGTGTTTACGATGGATGGCGACAAGCGGTATCGCATCGTAGGAACCTTTCCCAAAGAATTTGCAAAAGCCGAGGGCGAGGTGCTCTACGAAGAGATCGAGCAGCAGATCAGGAAGGATGCTGAGATCGATTTTGACATCACGCGGGTCAACTGGTTCTCAACCTACAAGGTGCACACGCGGCACGTCAGCAGATTCTCGGCGGGCCGCTGTTTTCT
>JAGOWF010000022.1 GCA_018060305.1 Pyrinomonadaceae bacterium | reverse complement strand
GCTATCGGGGTAAATATTCACAAAGCCGATCGATGGGCCCGTATGTGGCACATGCTGCTTGGAATGGCGATTGTCGTTCTCGGGGCGGCCGCACTGTGGGGAACGATCACGTTTTCGCAGGACGCTGCTCTGATTGACCGGTCGTGGCTGACGATGCGCTGGGTAACGGGCCTCGCAGGTCTGGCAAGTATCGTGTGGGTGATGCTGTATCCGTTTCGGAAGCAGATCTATCGTCGCCGGGCGGGCGCGCTGCGTTATTGGATGATCTCGCACATCTATATCGGCGTAGTTGCGGGCGTGCTTCTGCTGGTCCATGGTGGCACGAGATCGGGCGGGATGCTGACTACACTGCTGATGATCTCGTTTGACCTCGTGATCGCCTCCGGACTTTTCGGGGCGATATGTTATATGGTCGTGCCACGGTTTATGACAAAGATCGAGCGCGAGCCGCTACTGGTTGAGGACCTCGAGGCTCGCCGCGATGAACTTCGCGCCGAGTTGATCCGCGCTGCTGATGAGGCAGTCGAACCCAAGCTACGGGAACTTATCGCGAGAAAAGTGAGACGTCGTTTTCTCGGCTTGGGTTACCTGTTTAGGCAATATGTGAGAAAAGAGGACCTGCCCACGATGCTGGCCTCGGCGCGTCAGGAATTCAGCGAGATCGCGGAGGGCATGGCGCGGCTCGACAGCGCCAAACTGATGGAAGCGGTCGAGAATGCGGCAACGCTTCGCCGTGTCGATGCCCTGATCTATCTGCACCAGTTGCTGAAATTATGGCTCGCTCCGCATGTGCTGTTTACGGCGTTGATGCTGATATTGATGGCGACACACATCATTCAGGTCGTTTACTTTAATGTGAGATAACGTGGCAAAGAAGAACGGAAAATTCATTGTCATTGCTGCCGACGGCCAGCCGCGCCGGTTTAAGAAGGACGCGGTCTATTTCGGCCGACTCGCAAGCTGCGAGGTCAGGCTCGATGACAACACGGTTTCGCGGATCCATGCCAGTATCACTTTTCAAAACGGCAGATACTCACTCTCTAATCTCTCAAAGGCTAATGTTCTAACGTTGAACGGCCGGCCGCTCGGGCCGCAAAAGAGTGATGTACTCGCCGACGGCGACACCATCCAGATCGGCCCGTTCGTGATCGATGTCGCACGAACCGACGAAGGAATACTCCTGCGTCCGCAACGGGCCGTCGAAGGGACAGTGGGCGAGCCAAAATCGATCAAAGACGCGATGTCATCCGCCGATAAGGCTGACGCAGGCGGTGTGCTCGATGCATTTTGGGATAAACGGACACGGGAGAAGGAAGATTGGGGCACAAGGCTGAGGCCGACGGCCGAGCCGATCCCCGGAAAGGCAATGTTCAACTGGCGGCCGACCGGCGACCTTCGGCGGCCATGGGCAGTCGGCCTGTTCATCTGGGCATTCGTCGTTGTCGGCGTGATCGCTATATTTGCGTACTACAAATATCCGCAGGCTTACGCGCCAAAGCCGCTTTCCAACGCGCATGCGACTGATTCAAATGAGCGGAGGATCGCGATAGAGGCGAACAAGAATTCATGCACAACTTGTCACTCGCCCGGCGAGCCAATGGAGAACTCGTGCATTCGATGCCATACTGCCGAACAATTCCATGCGTCGAATACAAAGGCCCATGAGGATGCGGGTATCATATGCACGGCTTGCCACAAGGAGCATCAGGGCCAGGACTATTCGCTAAATGGGTCCGCGATACTGAGTTGTGCCCAGTGCCATAACGATAGTAATAGGAATAGTTATAACGGCAACTTGGTTCGGACGGCACATGGCGGATCGTATGGTTATCCAGCATCAGACGGGAAGTGGACATGGCAGGGCCTCTATCGAGAAGAGGCTGACGCAATTCCTGAGGTCAATGCCCCTGCGACGGGTGACAAGGATGATCAGAACCGCATCAGCAGGCACTTTCATGCTGTTCATGTGGCTCGGCTAAAGGTTCCTGTTGGCTTGGCGGGAGACAAGTTTGGCCTCGTCTCATGCTCGACGTGTCACAAGAGTTTTGAACCGGTCGATCGTGTAACGCCGAGCGAGACGTGTGGTGTGTGTCACATGAATGCCGGCGGCGACGCGAGCCGAGATCAGCGCTTCCCCGCCGGGCAGGCAAACTGCATCTCGTGTCACGTGCAGCATCCTTACAGCAGCGGTTGGTGGAGTGAGTTTCTTTCCGATGAGGCCCTCAAACGTCGCAATGATGCCGTAACGGCCAAGCTGCGTGGTCAGAAAAAATAAGATGCGAGCGTTCAACATCTTCATCTGTCTCGTGTTGCTGGCGTTGCTGGTCTGGATCAATCTGGGAGCCGCTGCTGAGTCGCGCGTGACCTATGGAGGGCTGACCGTCGTCGGCTGGTTGAGCATCGGGCTAGTGTCGGTCGTTGTTGGCTTCATCGTTTTGGCAAAGGACGCAGTTCTTGCTTTTGGCATTTTTGGGCGGAGCGATCGCGAAGCATCGCGACCGACGATACGAAAGCTCACGCCCGATGAGCTTGCCGAACTCGGCCTCGACAAATACCGCGGGCCGGAGTATCCGCATCCCGTGATCTTTCCCGAACGATGCATAGGCTGCCAGGCCTGCGTTGACGCCTGCCCGCATGATGTGCTGGCGATCGTTGACGGCACGGCCTCGGCAGTCGCACCGGATCTGTGCATGGATGACACGGCTTGTCAGGCGGAATGTCCGGTCAATCCTAAGGCGTGCATCATCGTCAACACCACCAAAGATATTCGCTCGCTGCCGACCCCAACTCGTGACGGTGCAAGCTACGAGACCAATGTTCCCGGCTGCTACATTATCGGGGACGTCTCAGGCGTGCCATTGATCAAGAACGCCGTCAAGGAGGGAGCTGAGGTCATTGCCCGTATCGGCACAGACATCAAGAATTCTCCGTCCGAGCCTCGCGCACAGTATGATGTAGCGATCGTCGGAATCGGTCCGGGCGGCGCCTCAGCGGCAGCATCTGCGGCAGATATGGGTTTGCGATACGTCGCTCTGGAGCAAAACAACATACTCTCGACGATCGATCTCTATCCAAAGGGCAAGTACATCTTTTTCAAGCCTGACACCAAGGATTGGTTCGGCGGTTTGCCGGTGACTGGTCTGGGGCTGGTAAAGGCGAAATATGGAAATGCCGAGACAGACGATGCTGGTTCAGATCTCGCCGCTATAGACGATCAACTGGCTGAGGTCGTACACACGGCCTCGCCCGCAGTGCACGCACGATTGATCGCGGAGATCCCCGATAAGCTACGGGCTGGGATATCACAGCAGCTGACTGACAAGATCGAGAAGGAACTAAAGAAGCGGATCACAGAATTTCTAAGGTTCTCCGGTTCGGGCGATCTGGCAGGGACATTCTCGTCACAATTTATTCCGAGGCGACGCGAGTTGATCGCGGAATTCTCGGACAAGATCGCCGATGAGTTGGCTACAAAGATCCCGGGTGACCAGCGGGAGAACATACTGAACGTGTGGCTCGGGGCCCTCGCCGACAAAGGCGTTCGTGTGAACGAACACGAAAGTTGCACGGCAGTGATTCGCTCGGCGGACGGCGATTATTTTACGGTTACAACCGAGCGTGGCGATGCGAAGGCAATCCAGAGCTACACCGTCCGCCGCGTTGTCATAGCGATCGGCTTGCGCGGTGCTCCGAACAAACTAAGGCTGCCAAACGAGGAGATGAAGGTCATGATCGATGGCCGCGAACAATCGAAAGTTATTTACAGCCTCTCGAATCCGATGGACTTTCGGGGTCGAGACGTAGTGATAGTCGGCGGCGGTAATGTCGCGGTCGAGGCTGCCGTCGATCTCGTTGCGGTGCGTGACGGTTCTGCTATTTCTTCTCGTTCGGTTGCGGATATCAACCGCGTCACGCTGCTTGTTCGCGAGGCACTTGCTCCGACTGTCAAATTCGGGAATAAGCTCCAACTCTACAAATGCGCGACCGACGGCCTGATCGATCTACGCTTCGGCGCAAGCATCAAAAAGATGAGCGAACGTGAGATTGTTATTGAACACGTTAAGACAAAGCAGGAGGTAGCGACGATCCCAAACGACTACGTTTTTGCGCTCATCGGTGGGGAACGGCCAAACCGATTTCTTGAATCGATCGGCATCACGATCAAATAAACGCTACTTGATCGGTTCGTCCGAAACGGTGAAGAAATCACCGCTCCCGCTATTAGTGCGGAGCATCCGCATGACCTCTTCGAAATTAAACGGCCTTGCTCCTCGACGGCCAAAAACGGCGATCTGATTGCCGCTCTCGTCAACAGCGCGGTCGCGGTCAAGAGCTTTTGAGATGTTGAGTGCCTCGCCCTTTGTCTTGAATGTCGCGATCAGCCGCGGTTCGGGCCTTGGGCTGAATCCCGCATAATTGGGCATTGTTTCCGGATCGGTCAATTGCAGCACCTTGAGGCCATTCTTTCCGTCAGCAACGTAGCCGAACAGACTGGCATTTGTCATCGCGACCTTGATGGCATGGGCGTCGTTGATGGTTCCGTCGGCGTTGAACGTCTGGTCGAGCTTTGGCTGTTCTGGTCGTTCGACGTCGATGATGGCGATGCCGTCGGCCCCGTTCGCAACGTAAGCGTAGGTGCGAGCGACATAAATATCGCGAGCATGGCGAAGCGACACGGTAGCCCCGTCGACCAACCGGGCCCTGCCGCTCGACTGAAGTTCATGGATGTCGATCACTTTCAATCCATCGCCGCCGACAACGAAGGCGTAAAGAAACTGGACAGCGACTGCTTTTGGGTGATTTAGCGCGACCTGCGTCGTGATCTTAGGCTCGAGCGGTGAGGAAAGATCCACAATGACCAACGCCGTGTCGGTGGTGATGTAGGCAAAGTTTCCTGCGAGCGTGATGTTGCTAGCGCCCGTCAGGATGCCATTTGGATTAAATGTGAGGGCTCGCTTGAGAAAGTTGTTTCGCGGGTCGCCGTCGAGCAGTGTGCCGGCCCCGACCAGTATCAGACCTTCTTCTCTGTCGGCGACGTAAAGATAGCCGTACAAGGGATGGATGGGATCCTCTTCGTTGACCGCGGGCGAGAGCTTACCGGCGGCCTTCGCCTCGGCGTTGAGTCGAACGGCTTCGTCGGGCGGGACCTGAACAAAAGTGCCATCATCTTTCCGCACGGTCCTCCATCGAGTCGGATCGACTGCAAGCGTAGAAGGCGCGGCAACGGCCGTCGCATATTTTGTATCGACGTGAAATTTTTGACCAAGCGGCGACACGGGCGCGGTCACGATCCGTTCCGAAAAGCCCTTATGGTCGATCTGTGCGACGTCATATATGCGCAGGCCACCCTTCCCGGCGGCGACATATGCATATTCACCCCGCACCTGCACCTGTAGGGCCTCAGGCCGCCCTTTGTTCTCGTAAACTTCGTCAAGTTCACTTCCGTCACGGATGAAATCGTCGTAGTTGTCCTTGTAGGCCAGCCTATGGAGTGTGCTGCCGTAGACGGCCTGCGGTTCCTCGTGTTCGGTGACTGCAACGGCCTCGAGCGAATGCCCGGCTGCGATATACACGTAGCGGCCCATGAAGTTGACGAAGTTCGTCCCCTGCAGCATTACCTGGGCAAGCCAGGCATTGTTATCGTTGTTTTTTGAAACGTGGCAGTCAGAGCATGTCTGTGTTTCTTTCCCTCGGACCGTATGCGGCACGTGCGTATTGAATGCCTGGCCGTTAAAGCCCTCAGCGGATATCGTCTGCTGCTGGTGATAGATCCATTCGCGGTTCTGATTGCGCGAACTCACCATGATCGCCGACCGCGACGCGACCGGAGCGACCTGATGTCCGGTCACGGTCCCGTCTTTGCCAAGCATGAAAATGTCGTCGCGCAGGACCTGGAAATTATATGTCGTAAAGTTACGAGAATCGCCGCCCTCAAAATGCCGGTTCGGCATCTTTCTGTTGGCCTCCATCGAGAGGTGGCAGCCAAAACAGCTTGTGACCCACGCAGTGTGACAGGTGTAGCAGGTCATGCTGCTGTCGCGATGGGCCAGACGTTCGTCACCAACTCCAGCGTCGCCCCATGTTGCATTGTCACGCTGCATGGTCTTGGCGTAGGCGGACTTTTCGTTATAGTCCGTATTGCCGGGCGTAACGGTATCAAGCGTCTGGGTTACCTTCCAGCATTTGCCCGCCTCGACGATGGCGTTTTGGACAATATCGCCCGCTTTAACCGCGATAGGATTGCCCTTCTCATCGTTGCATTTCTTATTACGAGCCGTAGCGGCGGTCAGCACCTCGAGCACGGGCAGACGGCGGCCGTCTGGCGAGCGGAAGCGAAGCCGCGTCAGGTCACGGCCGATCAGGGGCTTGTTGGCGCGTTCGCGTTGGTTTAGCTCGCCTTTGGATGGGGGAGCGGCGGCCGGGCCGCTGGTAATGGCGTTTGCCTTTGCAATGATCGAACCGTGGCAGTCAACGCATCCGATCTCGATCGCCGCACGTGGCTCATTATACAGAATGCCGTCGCCGTGGCTGTCCTGCCTGAAATGACAGTCCACGCAGTGCATCCCTTTTTCGGCATGGATGTCCTGCAAATGCACCGCCTTGTTCCATTTCTCCGGATCGCCGGGCAGGACGATCTGGTCGTCGGCATCAAGAAGATTCCCTTTTCGATCCTTCTTATAGACGTTCTTGAACAACCAACCATGTCCATGACTGTCGGCGAATTGGACGCGTGAGAGCTTGCTATTAAACTCTGCCGTTCCGGAATTCTGAAGAAATACAGAATCCGACCACAGCCCTCTGAGCGAGGCGGCCTCGGGATTCTTGTCGAGTTTGCGGGCCTTCTCTGCTTCGCTCGGATCGATCTGTCGATCCTGTGGGTACATGATCTTGCCGTCCGACTCGTTGTCCCACCACATGCGGCCCAGATAGGTCGCTACCATGTTGGTGCCCGGGTGCATGTGACATGTCATGCACTGCTGAGTCGGTATTTGCGAGGTAAATTGATGCCTGATCGGATGTCCCGACTCGCGACGCGGGATCTTTTCATCGGCTGAGGCCGAAAATCCCTCATTTCCGCTCGCCGCATAGGGGCCTGACGCGACCGCACTCGTATCATTCGCGTAAACCACATGACAACTGCTGCAGCCTGACGAGCGATAGTCTCCGGCGTTGTCATTCGTACCAAGAAAATTTGAGGTTGGATCGAGCAAGCGGGTCTTTTGAATGCCAAGATAGACTGGATCCGTCCGATTGTTTGTTCCGAGGCCGCGAGGGCTGAGACCCTTGTCGGGCTTGCCGTTCTCCTCTTCCTTATCAGGTGAGCCGACCTCGAGACGACGTTTTCCGCCACGTTCGAATACGCGAAGGATATTGCCGGGCTGCGACAATTCCCACCGGGGGAGCGGTTTGAGGAACGGAAGATGGCCTTTCTTCATTTGATCATCAAAGCTCGGGGCAGGTTGGGCTATCAAGGATTGAGATACGCCATCTTCGCTGTAGCTTTCACCAAACTGCACGTCTTTCAGGTGATAACCGCTGTTGTTATACAGGGCGGCACCCCATAGCATGGCGCCGTGGGCCATCATGCTGCGCGATGCGGCATGATTCTCGTCAGAGTGGCATTCGCCGCACGATTGACTGACGACGCGGAAATCACCGGGATTTATGAACCGGACGAATTCACGGCTCTCCTTCGCGAGCAATGTATTCGTTCTTTCCGGATTGCGGCTTGAGCACTCTCCGTTGTCCTTGCAGCCCCATGCCTTCGGATAGCGCGGTTGAACGTGAGCATCCTTCGAGGTCGTTGCCGCCGGATTACCACCGTGACACGACGTACAGGTCAGGCCCATTGCGTCCTTGCCCTCAGCATCGACCTTGTCAAAAACGTCGCCACGATTGTTGTAACGATGCATTGGCTCGATATTGTTGTGGCATTTGACGCAGCCTTCGAGTTGGGCCTCCTGTTGCGGCAGGCTTGCCGGTACGGCCGGCTGTTGTTGAGGTGCCGCCGGCGGGTCGTCGGCGAGCGTTGCGTGTGTTTCATTCCGCCATAGCGCCGCTGCCAGAAAACACAAAAAGGCCAGCATGATGACAAGTTTCATGCGTTCGCTTGTGATAGCTGCTGCCCTCATTTCGAAATACCTCATAGCGTCAGAAGATCAGTTTCATCTGGCTGAAAACCGAATACTGCGGTTTGCTCGGGTTCACGACCGTGCCCGTGCAAAAGTTCGGGACAGGGCAATTCGCCGTCTGGTTGGTATAAATGTCCCTGAAGCCCTTTCCCGCAAGGAACATGCTGCCGCCGAATGTGAAGGTGACATTATTTATCAGAAACGGCCGATAGATCACGCCCACGCTAAGGTCATAGCCGATCTCTTTGCGAACGCCGGGCTGAAGCAGAACGTATTCCAGCGGTTCGGTGCGGTGGAACCTGAGATAGTTGACGTTGAAGACAGTTTTTAGTGTCTGGGTCAGTTCGGCGTCAACGCCCGCGTTGTAGATAAATATGCCCGGATTTACAAAGTTTGCCTGTCCTTCGGTCTTACTCGAACGCAGCGTCGGCAGCAGGCTGTTGGGCTGAACCAGTCCGATCTCGGTCGAGACGAGCCTGATGCCCTGTCGGTTCCAATATGAGAACTGCCCGCCGGCGAAGTTCGGGTCGTCTAAGATCGCGTCAAATCCAGTGGCCCGGTCGTCCGTCGGATCGCTGTCGCCCGACGCAAAAAAGGCCGACAGTTTGAATCGCAGCCAATCGCGATCAAGTGATGCCTCAAGAGCGGCCATGTGGGCCCGAACATCGACTTTATGCCCTGCGATCGGATTAAAGTCGTCCTCGCCAAAGGCAAAATAGTAATGATTCGAGAGATTTAGTAGGCCGATATGGCCGTCACCATTGAAACCAATGTATCCGGCCTTGATGTTATGCTGCCGCGCTCTGCCAACTAGTGCCGGCCGGACGAGAAAGCCGTTTGTATCATAGTGAATGCCGCCGCGGTCATCGTTGTAGGCGCCGATAAGTTCTACCGTATAGCCCTTCGTCAAAAAGTCCTGACGGAATAAATTACCTATGAATACGTTCTGCTTGCGAAACTCAAACGCATTCAGGTTGCTGTTCGTATCTTTTTCTAACTGATGGAACCATGCGGCGTTGAACTGGTATTTGTTATTACCGAATCCACCGAAGACACGGGCCCCGAGGTTGTTGTCGGTAAATAGAAACCCTCGAAAGTCAGCATTGAACGGCTGGATGCCGGCTCGAATCGACACGAAATCATAATTCTTGTTGGTATCGGCGATCTTTACCTCGGCAAATGCCTCTTCGAGCGAGACGTGAAAATCGGTCCTGGTCGTCCCGCGGCGAACGTCGATATTCACGATGCCATTCTCGCGGGCGTTTAGATAGTTCGGAACGCTGAAGGTCGGCGATATCTTGATCGCCCATGTGCGGGGCCTAAAGACAGTCTGTCCTTTGAAGAGTTCAAATGAGGCCTGGAACGTCTGGTTAAATGAGAAACTCTCAGGCCGTCCAAAGAAGTTGTTGCTATTCGGGTTTGCAGAACTGACGTTGTTGCCCGACGGTGTCCGTCGCTGCTCGACTGCGGTCGTGCTGACCGCCGAGAGTATTAAGAAGATGTCGTCACCGATGATCGGTTTGTCGCCCTTTAGTTTGTTCTGATCGTAAGGGTTGTACCATTTGCCACGGCGGAACGGAATGTCCCGACCGCGTGCCCCCTTATCGCCATAGCGGTCGTATTCGGGAAACTCAAACCGCCAACGGTCGCGCGCTTCGCGGCGGTCGGGCTTGATCTCCGCCTGCGGGTCATCGAGTTTAGCAGCATCGGCAGATGGATCGACGACGGTGAAGTCGAGCTTTCGGTCGCCGTTGTCAACAATGACGTTCTCAAGCGTGCGACAGGCCTTCTTTGACTCGTCGCAGATGATGTTTGCAAAGACGCCGTATTCCGCCGCTTTGCCGCGATCAAACCTCGCTTCGTGGGGTGCGCCGACAGTTATTCGGTATGCACCGGCTCTCAGCCGGAACGTGTAGCCGCCACCAGCGTCGGTCCTCTTTGAAATAGCGGCAGAAGTCGTCTGATTTGTGACAATGACCGTGACGCCCGGCATTGGCTTACCGTCCTTATCCACCACTTTGCCCGAAAGCCGTCCGCCGAGGTTTTGCGAATAGATAGCAAAGCCTGCGACAACTATAGTCGCCAATGTGCCTGCAAGCCTCAGAGAACTCGACCGCATAATGCCTAATGCAAATTGAACTATTCCGGAATTCGTTGCCTGCGTTTGTATCATAGATCGACGGCAAAAACAAGTTTTTCAGGACAATGCAGGGCACGAAGGTTTTGACACACATTCGGTCAACTTCATTCGGTCATTCTGAATAGGTTTGCCAGATCGGCCGTGCATCGAGATCATGCAAATCAATCATTGACATTACGGAATTTAACAATGTATTATGAATTGTCAACAATGTTTATTCATCGTTGGCCTTGAGTCTCTTCTGTCATTTTGACCCGATGACACCGCCTCCTGAGGTTTTTCTGTCAAGCGGGCTTCCTGGAGAACAACGAAACTAGATGTCAGCAAAGCTTGGAGAGATCCTCGTCCGCGAGAACCTGATCACGTCGGCGCAACTCAAGGAGACGCTTGAGTACCAGCGTGCTAACGGCGGACGCTTAGGATCAAATCTCGTAAAACTCGGCTACATTTCCGACGACGTCGTGACGGCCGTTTTGTCGCGGCAATACGGCGTGCCGTCGATCAATCTCGACCTGTTTCAGATAGAGACCGAGGTCATCAAGCTCATTAGCGAAGACGTCGCTATCAAGTACTCGGTCCTGCCGATCTCAAAGGTCGGTGCGACACTGACCTTGGCGATGGCCGATCCGACAAATGTCTTTGCCATGGACGACATCAAGTTCATGACAGGACTTAATGTCGAACCCGTTATCGCGTCTGAGACCTCGATCCAGCTTGCGATTGCCAAGTACTACAGCGGATCGTCCGAGATCGATATATTCGACGCAGCTTTTGCGATCGAGGCTGAAAAGGCGGCGACGAACGGCACCAACGGGCTTCATCTGAATGGCGGGGCGGCAGTTGTTACAAGTGACAGACTGGTTGCGGCAGATCTGGACGTCTCGCTCGATAGGTTCCAGTTCGACAATCACGAAGGTGAAGATCTTGAGCTTGTCGAGGAGAACGACGAGATCGACCTCGCCGCGTTGGCACGTGCCAGTGAGGACGCCCCAGTCGTGCGACTCGTTAACGTGTTACTGGTTGACAGCCTTCGCCGTGGTGCGTCTGACATACACGTTGAGCCTTACGAGAAAGACTTTCGCATCCGGTTCCGTATCGACGGAGTTCTATACGACGTGATGCATCCGCCGCTTAAGATACGCGACCCGCTCATCTCGCGCCTCAAGATAATGTCGAAGCTCGACATCTCTGAGAAGCGATTGCCGCAGGACGGGCGCATCAAGATCAAGGTCAAGGTCGATAGTCGGTCGCGCGAGCTCGATTTCCGTGTTTCGACTCTACCGACCCTTTTTGGCGAAAAGGTCGTACTTCGCTTGCTCGATAAGGACAAGCTGATGCTCGATATGACCAAGCTCGGCTTCGAGCCCGAGAGCCTCGATAAGTTCAAACGGGCGATCGCGAACCCATACGGCATGGTCCTAGTTACAGGGCCGACCGGTTCAGGTAAGACCAACACTCTTTACTCGGCTCTCCAATCGCTCAATACGTCTGAGACCAACATCATGACGGCCGAAGATCCTGTCGAGTTCAATTTGCAGGGCATCAATCAGGTTCAGATGAAGGAGCAGATCGGGCTTAATTTTGCCGCCGCACTTCGTTCGTTCCTGCGTCAGGACCCGAATATCGTTCTCGTTGGCGAGATCCGTGATTTTGAGACCGCCGAGATCGCGATCAAGGCAGCATTGACGGGCCACCTTGTGCTATCGACGCTCCACACAAATGACGCACCTTCGACGGTCTCGCGCCTGGTGAACATGGGCATTGAGCCTTTCCTCGTCGCGACATCGGTGAACATTATTCAGGCACAGCGACTGATACGCCGGATCTGCAGCGAGTGCAAAGAGGATTACCATGTGCCGGTTGAAGGTCTCGTCGAGATCGGCTTCTCAAAAGACGAAGCAGCATCGCTCAAGCTGTACAAGGGCCGCGGCTGTGCGACGTGCAACAACACAGGATTCAAAGGCCGCGTCGGCCTGTATGAAGTTATGGAGATCACGGACGAACTCCGTGAGCTCATTATCATTGGCGCAAGTGCAATGGAATTACGGAGAAAAGCAATAGAAGTCGGGATGATAACACTACGCGAATCGGGATTGTGCAAGATCCGCGAGGGCATCACGACGATCGAAGAGGTCGTTAAGGAGACCGTTCTGTAAGGAGCGTGGAGGAAATATGTTGTTCAGGGCAATCGCATTATCATTAGCACTTTTGATCGGTGGAGCTACGATCATTCCGCTCGCGACCGAGCTCGCTGAGGCGGGTCAACGCAAACCCAAGAAGAAGAAACGGTACTGGCGCGGCGTCAAGAAATATTCCAAGCGCTGGTGGCAGCTCTATCGGGCCCAGGAGCGGCGAAAGAAGCTCCGTGCGAAGAAGAGGCGCGCACTGCGACTGCGACAGGTTCGTTTGGCCAGGATCCGCTCAACGCAGCCCCTGCGGACTCGAGATTCCGGACGTTTGACCGGAGCCAAAACGCAGAAACCGGATACGTCCGCGCCGGCGGTTCTCCCGTCGGGTGATCCTGCACCGACCGGTTGGCGTCAGGCGACTACTTCGCCGGCAGAGCTTCAGTTCCGTGTTGACAATTCTTCGGGTGCTCAGGTCGGTTCGGCATCGATCTCGGTTGTCGGCCCGGCGCTGATGCCCGGAGAGTCCAACCGAAAGTCCGTCGGCGGCGTTGCCACTACCGCATTACGGCGTGATGTGATCGACCGAATGATCCGCGAAAATGGATGGGTTGTCAACGACTATCAGAAGGACATCGCCGGACAGCCGGTTTATGTCGTCGTTGCCCAATCGCAGGCGCGCAATGGCCAGATCCAGTCGCGTATGTTCTACTTCGCCGAGGTTGACGGCAAGATCTACAGCGTCGCGACCAACTCGGCCGTTCAGGAGGCCGAACGTCTGGCAGATGAGTCGGAGAAGGTGATCAATTCGCTCAAATCCCGCGTTCGCCCGACACAGCGGGCATCGAACTAAATCCAATTTCTCCCACTTTTTAATATATGAACCACGAACCATCAGCCGCCGATTCCGGCATCACGCTCCCCGACCTCCTTCGGACAATGACCGAGATGGGCGGCTCGGACCTGCATCTGTCGACAAACTCCGCTCCGCAGGTGCGTGTTCACGGGCATTTGTCTGCTCTACCGGGCTACGCGGCTCTCACGCCGTCAGATACCAAACGGCTCGCATATTCAGTGCTGACCGATGCTCAGAAGCATCGTTTCGAGGAAAATCTCGAACTCGACTTCTCGTTCGGGCTCAAGGGCATGTCGCGTTTCCGTGCCAATCTCTTTAACCAAAAAGGTGCCGTCGGTGCTGTGTTCCGTGCGATTCCGTATGAGATAAAGACATTCGAGGCCCTCGGCCTGCCGTCGGTCGTCTCGGACATGTGCAAGAAGCCGCGCGGGCTGATCCTCGTCACGGGGCCAACCGGTTCGGGTAAATCGACCACGCTGGCGTCGATGGTCGATAAGATCAATATAGACCGTCACGATCACATCCTGACAATCGAGGACCCGATCGAGTTTTTGCATAACCATAAGAATTGCGTCGTGAACCAACGCGAGGTTGCGGCCGATACGCATTCGTTCGGTGCTGCTCTTAGAACCGCTCTCAGACAAGACCCGGACGTCGTGCTTGTCGGCGAAATGCGTGATCTCGAGACGATCGAGATGGCTCTCAGAATTGCCGAAACCGGCCATTTGACGTTTGCCACGCTGCATACGAACTCGGCTTACTCGACGATCAACCGTATCATCGACGTCTTTCCGGCCGAACAGCAGGCACAGGTCAGAACACAGCTCTCGCTGGTGCTCGAAGGCATCATGTGCCAGGCCCTGCTGCCAAAGGCATCGGGTGACGGGCGTTGCATGGCCCTTGAGATACTCGTGCCGAATTCGGCTATCCGCAACCTGATCCGCGAAGACAAGATCCACCAGATCTACTCGATGATGCAAACGGGCCAGGACAAGTTTGGAATGCAGACATTCAACCAGTCGCTCGCCACGCTTTATCACAAGCGGCAGATCACGCTTGAGGTCGCGATGCAGCGTTCGTCAAATCCGGACGAGTTGAAAGAGCTGATCGAACGCGGCAGCGGGCTGAATGATGCCTACGGCGGTCGCGTCCGGCCCAATGCCCCACACACGGCCGGAAGCCCGTATGCACAGGGCCGCCCGATCGGCGAACGTCCGCGACCCTAATGGAGAATTGAGAATGGAGGATGGAAAATTAAATAACGTCGTTCTGGATTCTCAATTCTCAAGTTTTAAGTCTCAACTACGGAGTAACCATGCCAACATTTGTCTTTAAGGGAAGAAATCGCCTCAATGAGCTTATTGCGGGCGAACGCGATGCAGCCAATCCTGACGAACTGCGTGCCTTGCTCAGGCGCGAACAGATCATCGTCACGCAGGCGTCGGAAAAGGGCCGCGAGATCTCGATACCAAAGCTCGGCCGCCGCAAAAAGGTCAAGGCGAAGGAATTGGCCGTCTTTACGCGGCAATTCTCAGTGATGATCGACGCGGGCCTGCCGTTGGTGCAGTGTCTCGACATACTCGCCGAGCAGCAGCAGAACACTTTCTTTAAGGATGTGCTTCGGCAGGTCAGACAGAACGTGGAAGAAGGTTCTACCCTCTTTGCCGCCCTCGAACGCCATCCAAAGGTATTCGACAATCTCTTCACACATATGGTCGAGGCCGGCGAGACCGGCGGTGTGCTCGACCTGATCCTGCAGCGTCTCGCGACCCTCATCGAAAAGGTCGTGAAACTCAAGCGCAGCATCGTATCGGCATCGATCTACCCGGCCGCGGTCATTGCGGTAGCCATCGGAGCGATCGCCGTGATCATGATCGTCGTGATCCCGCAATTTGAACAGATATTCCTCGGCCTGCTGGGCCCCGGCGAGGCGTTACCGCTGCCGACACGCATCGTGATGGGAATCAGCGGATTTCTCGCCGGGTGGGGCGGCCTCGCGACTTTGATCACATTGATCGCGTCGGGTGTCGGGCTGCGATTCTATTACCGGACGCCGAAGGGCCGTTGGCAGATCGACAAACTCCTGCTCAAGCTCCCGATATTTGGCTCTATCCTTCGCAAGATCGCGGTCGCCAGGTTCTCCCGTATTCTCTCGACGCTGTTGTCGTCAGGTGTGCCCATTTTGCAGTCGCTTGATATCACGGCAAAGACAGCGGGCAATATCATCATCGAGGACGCGATCCTCAAGGTGCGCGCCGGCGTCGAACGTGGTGAGAACTTTGTCGATCCGCTCAAGGCGACCGACGTCTTTCCGCACATGGTCGGCCAGATGATCGGCGTCGGCGAACAGACCGGCGCGCTCGATGCGATGCTCAGCAAGATCGCCGACTTTTACGAGGACGAGGTTGATACGGCCATCGCCGACCTACTCGCCATGATCGAGCCGGTCCTGATCGCCTTCCTCGGCGTAACGATCGGATCCATCGTCATCTCAATGTACCTGCCGCTCTTCACCCTGATCGGAAAACTCTCCGGCGGGGCGAAGTAGGAGAAGCATGAAAACGATCGACTTCGGTGCCTACATCGTCCTGTATAACCTTGTGATTGGCGTGCTGGTAATGCTTGCCAGCGGCAAGATTGCAAGCTATGCGGCAAGGTTCAGCGTGAAGTTTGGGCGTTACACCAAGGTATCGGTCTTTACATTCGGTTCATGTGTCGCGGCCGTGTCAGG
>JAGOWF010000216.1 GCA_018060305.1 Pyrinomonadaceae bacterium | reverse complement strand
CCAAGCGCTTTGTTCACGCAATGACCTTTTTGGTTCCTGCTTCATTGTGTATCGCCAACAGATGAATGCCGCGCATGCGTGTCATACCAGCCCGGGACCGAGCGGCCGAGAACGTTTTCCATTTTGCCGATGAACCGACGTCCGGCTGCGGTTTGGATCAAATATGAGTAATCGCCAAACAGCCAATACTTTATGAAAACCCGCCGATAGTCGCTCAATGCGGCATTGCGCGTCTTCCACGCTCCGGGCGCTTCGTTGGCTAACGGCCCTGACGCGCCTTCTTCAAATTCATGCAGCAGCCGGCCGTTGGTTGACGGCAGCTCGGCACGGATGCCCTCAAAGTCCTGTTTTACGGCCTTAAAACGATTGTAGCCGAGCTGTTCGAGCAGGTCGAATTCGTATTCGAGCTTGCGAAAGACGAGCTTTTCGGAACGCATCGAGAGGTGATCGGGCTTGTTCTCAAACCTGAGCATCGCCCGCAGGCAGATCGTCTCAGAGCCGACGATATCGGCTTTTAGATAGTGCGGAACGCCGTATTTCTCGATGCATTTGCCAAAGTCGATCGCGGGCAGGCGGATGACCTCGTTTCGCGTGCCGAGCACCTCGTTACGCGACGCCCAGTCCTCACAAGTGCTGCCCCACAGCGAATGATCGGCGTTACGGTAGAATTTTACCTCGCCGCGATGGCCGTTTGTCGGCAGATCTTCGCTGATCGCACCCTCGACGATCGTCAAGCGTCCGTCCGCGATGGCCTCAGCAAACCGCTGACGGCAAAACGCCGCGTTGCCGGGATCGGCCTCAAACGCAACGACGCGATAACCTTTCTTTAGATAAAAATCGGTGTCCTGTCCGTGATGCAATCCTACATCAAAGATCAGCGTGGGGTCTTTTGCGGTTTTTAGCACTTCCGGCATGCAGAGTCACCTGTGGCTCCGCCAAACGCCGACCGGGGCGGATCGACGGATTTCCACACAAAGAATAGGCGCAATCGAGCCCAAATTTCATTTATTTACGACTGTCGGAACGCGGGCACCTCGCGTGTGTCACCTGACAGCCTTCAGTTCGATCGCCGTTGCTTTATTGCCGCTGCCTTATTGCCGTTGCCTTATTGCCGTTGCCTTCAGGCAACGGTTGGCCGGGACAGTGGGATCGGGCTTTAGCCCAACCCGTCGGTTGGGCTAAAGCCCGACAGTTGTTGAACCGTTAACCGTTGGCTAAACCCAACGGCAATTGTGAGTTGCCTTTTTTGTGTCCCCACTCAAATCAGAACCTACCGATTCCCTTTCGCCTGATTGTGAGTCTTACAAAGCAGCTCGCAGTTTTCGAGCGTCGATGTGCCGCCTTTGCTCCATGCCGTAACGTGGTCGGCTTCCATGTCGGTTTGCTTGTAGATTCTGGTTTTGTTGGAGTCGTGGCCGATGGCGCAGAATGAACAATTAGATTTGCCCTCCGCCTCCGCAGCCTGCGTCTGCCGCGCGTAGGCCGTGGATTTGGTCGCTACATCAAACAACCGAATATCGAGCGACTGCGTCTTCGTCGAGCCGTCGAGGAGGTACTCGAAGATGCCTTTCTTATTAACCACATACGGATCGGCGTAAAGCTTCTTGACCTGTGCCGAAACTGCTTTCGGGTCATAGGACCTCTTGTGGTGTTTCTCATACCACGCTCCCCATTCGAGGCCGCGCATTTCTTTCTCGACATCCAAAAAGACGCCCGACACCCAATCGATCACCGTATTGAAATAATTCTTCAACTCGTTGATGCTCGTGTCGTTGCGATGAGCGCTCATGTAGCCGCCGATATCGCCTTTGCTCACCCAATCCAATGCTCGCTCTAGGAACTCCTGTCGATTAGCACTGCCTCTGACGTATGCACTCCATTTCTGGATGTTCGCGTTTTGGCTGTTGCTGAACTCGGCCTTCGCAAGCGTGACGAACGGCCCCGAGTAAATGGCGTTCAATAGCTCCTGACTGTTGAGCGGCACACCCGCGATATTGATCGTTTCAAACCATTGCTTGATCTCGGTTTCGGTTCCCTCGCATTCGTATATGAGAAGTTTCGATCCTGTGATCTTTGCTCGCTGGTCAGCGGGCAGGCTGTCGAAGTTTTTTGGATTGCCGCCGTCCATGATCGCAAACTTGTTCGTGACGAAACGTCCGATACTCGTAATTCGCTGTTGGCCGTCCAACACTTCGAATTTGTCCTCGCCGACCTTGTTGAAGTAGATGAGGCCGAGCGGATATCCCTTGAGCAGAGATTCGATGACGGCTTGCTCTTTCTTTCCTCCGCCGTCGGCATAGATGAAGTTGCGTTGGTACTCAGGCTGAATGGTGAGCTTTCCGCCAAGGCCGAACAACCCCTTGCCCTCCAACTGGTTGTACACAAACCCTTCGCAAATATCGGCGACGGTGATCTCTGTTCTTAGCGTTGTATTCATTTCGTTTTCCCTTGTTTTAGCTTAGCCACGTCGTTTACGGCGTGGTCGGATCGGAAAAGGAAGAGCGAGGGCGTTCACGCCCTTTTATTCCTCGACCCGTTCTAATCGGTCATAGATGGTTCCGCCTTTGTGATGCTGTTCTTGATTATTGATATAGTTCAAGATGCACGGCAGATCCTTGGTACCAAATGAAACAACGCCGTATCCGTGCTGCCATTGCAGGCCTCTACCCATCGCATGCGAGCTTCCGCCCTTTAGCTGTCCTATCCATTCGTCGAGATGTAACGATGGTTTTATCGACACCCCTATATGAATGTGGGTTTCGATCCCGCCGATGCCGTGAAAATATGCTCCCGTGGTTTCAATGATCTTGTTTTTCAAATAGGCGTAAAGATTCGGACGCATCTCAGCGTTGATCAATGGCAGATTATCCTTGGTATGCCACGTAAGATGCAGATTGATCTCGGAATAGACTCTGATTGACATATTGTTCTAGCCTGGCCTTACCCCTTTAGCGTAGCCACGCCCTTTAGGGCGTGGTTGGTTCGTCCAATTGTTTGCGACGGCGTTAATGCCGTTTTCGTCCCGCCTCGTAAAAGCCCGTGAACGGGCTAGGCAATTTTGGCCAATCGAACCACGCCATAAATGGCGTGGCTAAGCGAAGCCGAACGAAATGGTTCAGAATGTCGGTTCGCAGGTTGGTTTCCATAGGTCTTATGAATAGTGGCAATTCATGCCTCCTTTCGGCGGTGACGGATTAGAATTCGCTTGTACACGGCTCTTTTGGTGCTCGCGAGACCGAGTTTGGTGCGCCCGACGTTGCCGACATATTCAGGCCCGAGCGGCGTAACCCCCAAGGCCGCAGCCAAATATCCGTCGGTGCTGCCACCAACGATTTCAAACTGGTCAGGGTTGTACTTATCCAAGAACGTGATCGGGACGCCCATGACGCCATCGTAGTCGCTCGGAATCGCATCAGTGAACGGAACTTCGATTGCATCGTAGTTCTCGTACTTTTCGTAAGCTATTTTCCCCTTGATTTCCTTGTGTTTGCTAAACCGCAGGTTTTCCTCCATCGTCATGAGCGGCAATTTCTGGTGATGGCGGCCATGTTCCATATTCGTGTACCAGCACGAGGTTGACACGCGAGCTAGCTTCCTGCCTGACTGCTTGTCAATATGATGAAAGTGCTTCCAGTCATCGGGCACCTCGAAAAACATTCCGATATTGAAGTTCGTGCAACCGAGCCACAGTTTGTCTGCTTTCACGAGCGGGAAGATCTCCTTGTAGGTGATTGCATTGGTGTTCCCGATGATCAGGAATTTCTTGCCGTGCTCCACCAGTTGCGCGACGTATTCGCGAAAAAGAGAGAATGGCGGATTGCTGACGACGATGTCGGCTTGCTTTAGCAAAGCGATGCATTCGTCGCTGCGGAAGTCGCCGCCCTGGGCGAGGGGTTTGCGTTTGTGAGGATTTTGCTCGAAGAAAAGCTTTACATCTTCGATGTCGGCTGCACCATCTTCGTTGATGTCGGTAACCTGCTCGATCTCGAAGGCGAGAGCCTTTGGCCTCTTACGCTTGCCGTTGCCCGCGTTGTATTCGGGGAACAGTGTGCCTTGCCCTGCTATTGGCGAGCCGTCGTAGCTCGCGGTAATGAGCTTCTTCAGGCCGAGTTTATTGAAGTTTGCGGCGAAGTACTTGAAGAAATTGCTTTCAAACGGATCGTCGCAGTTGCAGTAAACGACCTTGCCGCGAAACGTATCAGGATCAAATTCAAGATAAGCCTCGACCTCTTTCTGGATATCGATGTACTGAGTGTAGAACTCGTCCTTTCTGCCCGCCTTGGCGGCGTTAAGATCTCGATTCTGCGACTTTGTGGTCATTATTTGGGAAAGGGCCTGCGGCATCGCTGCGACCTACGGCATTCTCGCCCCGGTGGTTCAGACGTTCACGCAAGCCCGAAGAAAATGTAGCATCGATTCGCCTAAAACAAAAAGCGAGGCGATGCAAAGACATCGTCGCCTGGCGTCCGTCGGAATGGACTTATGAGCCGCAGATGTCGTCGATCTCGTCGGAGTATTTTTCGTCTATGACGGAGCGTTTTATTTTGAGGGTTGGGGTCATTTCGCCTTTGTCGATGGAGAATTCGCGGGGGATGAGGTGGACGCGTTTGACGCGTTCGTAGTCTGAGAGTTCGCGGGTGAGGGCGATGGCGTCGTCCTGGACGCGTTTGATGTAGGCGGCATCGCGGGCGAGTTCTTCGCGGGGGCGTGAGGTGTCATGGCCGGCGGCTTTCATTTCCTCCTTGAGGGCGTCCCAGTCGGGGACGATCAGGGCTCCGACCTGCTTCCGGCCGGAGCCTACGACGACGGCTTGTGCGACGAGCGGGCTTTGCTTGAGCAGGCTCTCGACCTGCTGCGGCGCGACGTATTTGCCGTTTGACAACTTGAACAGGTCCTTAAGCCGGTCGGTGATATAGAAATGTCCGTCCGTGTCAACGTAGCCGACGTCGCCGGTGTGGTAATAACCGTCGGCATCGAGCGCCGCCGCGGTCGCGTCAGGATTGTGATAATAGCCGGTCATCACGTTCCGGCCGCGGATAAGGATCTCGTCCTGAGCGCCGATC
>JAGOWF010000215.1 GCA_018060305.1 Pyrinomonadaceae bacterium | reverse complement strand
AGCCTGATGACGCTCGTCACGCTCGCCTTGATCCTGGCGTATTTCACTCGACGAGGTGACGGTGGCCGATTGGGCAATCTCTCGACGCCTGACCTCTTGCGCTCTGTCGTGCTGATGGTGCTGGCAGTGCCGATCGCCGTTCTGACCAATGCGGCACGGGTCACCGCCACCGGCGTTCTGACCTATTATTACGGTAAACAGGCGACTGAGGACTCGTGGCATGAACTATCAGGGTGGCTCGTGTATGTCACGGCCCTCGCCTTATTGCTGGCTGCTAACTACCTTCTCATAAAGGTTTTTCGCCGTTGGGCAAGCGGCGAAATGCCGGTTGGCGATAACGAGCCCGCGAACGTCCGATCCACGCCTATCCTGCCCGTGATCGTGTTGCTTCTCGCGGCCGGTGCGGCGGTCAACTGGTTTGCTTTTCGCACTGAGGCAACGCCGCCTCGCCGCAACCTGACCGAGTTGTCTGCGACGCTCGGCGACTGGCGACAGAAGGGCAGCGAGTTCCGCTTTGACGCGGGCGTAGAGAGCGTGCTCAAAACGACTGATTACACGATGCGGGAATACTCGCTGCCCGACGGCCGCATCGCGAATATCTACGTCGGCTACTACGCCTCGCAGCGGACCGGAGCGACGTATCACAGCCCACAAAACTGCCTGCCCGGTGCCGGCTGGGTGATGACCGACCCTCAATACATCGACATCACAACGCCCGACGGCCGCACCTTCCGGGCCAACCGCTACACCCTCGAAAACGGCCGTTACAAAGAGGTGATGATCTACTGGTATCAAGGTCGCGGCCGCACCGAGGCCAGCGAATACACCGACAAACTCAACACAATCTGGGACAGCGTCACCCGGAGCCGCACCGACGGCGCCCTTATCCGCGTAATGACCACCGTCGGCCCGGACGAGTCCGCCGCAATCCAGGCCGCTAGCAGCCTATCCGCCTCCCTCGCCGCCGCCATGCCGCCGTATGTTCCTGAGTGAGTTGTTTGGGTTTATGAGGACGGATAAGCAATAGGCTTTAATTCGTCTTTATCCGCCCGATCCGTTTTATCCGCGTTCAAATTTGCATTCGCAACAGATGGGCCGAGGACGGTCATGGCTTTTGGGCGGTGTTGGTGTTTGTGTCGGCGGTGGCGGTTGTCTGGTCTTCGGTTTCTTTTGCTTTTTGCTCAGGTGATTCCCAACCGGCGCGTTTTAGGAGTTCGACGGCAAAGCGGATAGGGACGGCCATGTTGGCGGCGGTGTTTTCGGTAAAGACGCCAAAATTTACGCCGATGACCTTGCCCGCCTGACCAAAGAGCGGTGCGCCCGAGCCGCCTTCGGCTGTTTTAGCGTCGTGGACGATCCGGTTCACGTCAAGGTCGGTGATCAGGCCCTGTGTGGTGAGCGGGACGATCTTTTGCGACTGTGCCAGAAAGTTGATGAGATTTTGCCGCGAGTTGCCAAAGCGTTGATTTATGGACTTTGCAGTGTCGTCATCGACCATTGCCAAGAGCCGGTCGGCGCCACTGGGGTAGCCCATCGAGACGACCGTTTTACCTATCGCGGCCGAGGTCGAATCATCATCAAGCGGAATTGCGGGCACCTCGGTCGGAACCATTTGCGGATCAATGGTGCCGACGGCGACGTCTTCCTTGGCCCCAAGCTGGCGGACGCGCATCGGGAATGGCTGAGCAAAATTTGGGAAATAAACTACAAGTTTTTTAACCCGCGCGCGGCCATTGGCGACGCGCATCATCTGTTTGACGTTGTCGTCCTCTTGCCACGGTTGGACGACGTGACGGTTGGTCACGATGTAGCCGCCGCCTACATGAAAGCCCGTGCCGATAAAATCATATTCGACGGGCGAACCACTGCCCTCGGTCGTAAGGCCGATCTGCGGCGGCATAGCGGGTGCCGACGGGTCTTCTGACTCGCTCGGTTCGAATTGATTCGGGCGATAGGCCTGCGGGTCGGCGTAACGAAGCACCTTTCCGCTGCGTTTGTCCACGAGATCGTAAACGCCGACGATCAGGCCGACGGCGTTGCCGTATTCGACCCGCAGCGTAGGTGCGAGCGAGACGGTCTTCATCAGGTCCTTGTTGGTCTTGTCGAGTTCGCCGAGCTGATCTGAGGTCTGGCCGAGTTTGTCTTCGAGGCGTTTGATAATGTCGGCCTGAAGTTCTGCTTGATGGCGGCTCTCGCGAAGCTCGCGGTTGACGGCAAAGCCGATATATAACACGCCCGTAATAAACGCGACGATCAGCACAAGCGCGATCAGCTTGGTCGTCCATGAGATCTCACGGCCGAGTTCGCGAACGAACTCGCGGAGAAAAGCTTTTGCATCGTCACGCTTCGCCGATGCGGCCGATTCGAGCGCGGCGTCCTCGATAAATCGCGAAATGTGCGGTGATTCGCGGTTTGTGCGGATCAGCGACGAGCGTTGTTCGAGCGAGAAGAATGAAAAAGAAACGTCTGCGTCCGGCAGAGCGATCACGTCGCCGTCGCTGATCGCGATGAAGCGGCGCAGCGGATTGTCATTTACACGCAGGCCGAGCTTTTCGTCAAAATCGACCACGCGATAGGCCCCGTCGGCATTTTCGAGGTTAAACCAATCGGCATTCGCATCAACGCCAGGCATCTGTATCTGCAGGTCGGCCGTTGCGTCAGACCCGATACGGATCCGCTCCTGCGCGAAGAATTCCGTTCGCTTCTCGCTGCCAGCCGTGATATGGATGATAATGCCCGCCATTCAGTGAACAGTTAACAGTGAACAGTGAACAGTGAATTGTATTCTGCTGTTCCGTCACCGCCGATATCACTATAAACTATTCATTGCGAACTGTTCACTATCCGTTTTTCACTGTTCGTTTTTAGTTGTTAGTTGTTCACTATGAAGAAGTTCATCACCGACCGCGACAAGCTGGAAAAGCTCGCACCAATGCTAAAAGCGCCGATAAAGCGGCAGGTCTTTGTCTGCACCGGCAAGTCCTGCTCCGAGGTCGGCGGCCGCGAAGTAATGGCCGAATTCGACCGGATCCTGGTCAAAAAAGGCATCCGCCAGGGCAAGGAATCAAAAGGCCGAAATCCCATGGGCGAAATCGTCCTAACCGAATGCGGCTCGATCGGCTTCTGCTCGATCGGTACGGCCGTGATGGTCTATCCAGACGGAACGATGTACGGCCAGGTCCGGCCGGATGACGCTGCCGAGATTATCGAAGAGCATTTGGAGAAGGGAAAGGTCGTTGAGAGGCTTGCCTTAATAGAGCTATCCAATTCGCAACGCTAATTAGTTGGTTTCTGTATGACCATGTTTTTAGGCTTAGGTTTGCCCTCGCAAATCTTATCTTCATTCGCTTCAACGAACGCTTGAAATCGAAAGTATTCCTTATCACGATCCTTTTGGGTTTTCTTCAACATTTTCGGACGCGTTCCTACGTAGAGCTGTTCGTATCTGACCTCGCAGCGAATCTTCGACCACCAGCTTGAGACACTTCTGCCTGGATTCCAAATAAAAGGTAGCTTGTTCGCGAGATTTTCTTTTGTCTTGTGTAACGACGAGTACTCAACTTCCAATCGGGTTCTCTGTCCCTTGCCTCCTACGTAATAAAAGGAAGCTTGGTACGGTGAAAAGTTCGGAACATAGGTGGTGATTAAGAATCTCGAATCCGAAATTCTAAACGTCGTCGTATTTTCATTACGCTCGATTTCCGCACCGCGCTTCACTCCATGGAAAATGTAAACCTCTCCTTAGAGGCCCTTTGGGAGCAAGTAAACTTTTTGGGGAATAACTTGCCCGCAAGCCCAACCCGCGCACGCGAGAATGACAATTCCAATAACACAAGAGTACATACAATTATCCTCTCATCGCCGTCAATATCTCATCCACAACCTTCTTCGCATCGCCGAAGCCTCACCCATTTGCAGGAATTACGAACGCACCAGGAATACGCTCGTCGAGAGTCGCAAGCACACAGCCCTTAGCTTTTGCGAGTTCCAAGAGATGTCCGTCGGTCGTCTGCTTCGGTTTAACCGCCCAAGACGGAAGTCGAGACGCGTCTAAATCGTCCTCGATAAACTTGAAGTCGAGCCCTTCAAATTCTTTCATATCTTTCAATAAGGATTGTGCTTCGACAACCGTTACGCCGTAGACCTGAGACATAACTCGGATGAATCCTAGTTCGGTGATCGGTGATGTTGCGAATTCGGGAAGTTTCGTCCGGGTCAAACTCGCCGCCCATTCTGCGACCCGCGCGTGATGCTGGTGTCCTGTGTGTCCGAAAGCTACTACAGCATTAACATCGAGAAGGTATCTCATGGGAAGTCGGCAAGGATTTCCTCAACCATCTCGCTAGTCATTACGGGCGCATTCGGGCCAGAGGTTAGGACGGGAAACCCTGTAAGCGGGTCTTTGATCAAGCGCGTCTTGTACTTCCGCTGTCGTTTCGGCGAGAGAACTATCTCGCCATTTTTGACGCCTGCTTCAAGCCGGTCACCAGACTTGAGACCTAATTTACGCGGTAACGAGGCCGGAACCATGACTTCGCCTTTTTCGAGAACCTTTGTTTCCATACTTTTCATTCTACCACCTTACCCTCTCATCGCCGTCAGTATCTCATCCACAACCTTCTTCGCATCACCGAACAGCATCAGCGTGTTCTCTTTGTAGAACAGCGGGTTGTCCACGCCGGCGTAGCCGCTGGCCATGGAGCGTTTCATTACGATGCAGGTGCGCGATTCCCAGACGTGGAGGACGGGCATGCCGGCGATGGGGGAATTGGGGTCGTCGAGAGCGGACGGATTGACGATGTCGTTGGCTCCGATGACCCAGGCGACGTCGGTGGTGGGGAATTCATGATTGATCTCGTCCATCTCAAAGACGATGTCGTACGGGATGTTTGCCTCAGCTAGCAGGACGTTCATGTGGCCGGGCAGGCGGCCGGCGACGGGGTGAATGGCGAATTTGATCTCGACATTCTGCTCTTTTAACAGCTTGCAAACCTCGGCTAGCGAGTGTTGCGCCTGCGCGACCGCGAGGCCGTAGCCGGGGACGATGACGATCTTTTTGGCGTTCTGGATCAGGTCAGCCGCACCGG
>JAGOWF010000214.1 GCA_018060305.1 Pyrinomonadaceae bacterium | reverse complement strand
CTCGAAAACAGGTCATAATCGAGCGACAGGATCCTCTCAGCCTTGTCAAATTTGTATATCGTCTGCACCGCCGATCCAAACGCCATTTTTGCACCGGCATTGGCATTGTCCCGATTGACCGGCTCGTACTGCACCCATTTTGCATTCGGCAACTCGGTCTTGAGCTTTGTGAACTGGTCGATCAGCGTCGGCGAGGTAACCGTCTCGGTCAGGAACCTGATGCCTGCCCCGCCATCGCCGCGATGCTGCTCTATCGTTGAGCGAATCTCGCCCATGAAGGCTTCCCATGTCTTGGAACCCCCTCGAAAGCTGATCTCCTGCGACCGGTCGGGGTCATACATCCCCAGAACCGATGCCTGAGCGTAAATATCCGTAGCGCCGCGGCTGCCCGGATGATCGGGATTGCCCTCGACCTTGATCGGCCGCCCCTCGAAAGATTTTGCAAGCAGGCCCGTGGCGACGCCGCCCAGCGACATAGCGGTCGCAAAATAGTTTGGCACGCCCGGCAGCATACCCTCCGGCGACTGGACATAGGGGACGATCTTCTCAGCCGGCTGGATGACACAGCCCGTAAGGCCTGCGAAAGCGAGCGACGCGCCCATTACCTTGACAAAATTGCGCCGGCTTAGGTTATCGTCCCACTCCTCGATCTCATGCGGATATTCGCGAGCGACAAACTCCTCAAACTCCGGCGCGTCAACAAATTCCTCGACGCTGCGCCAGTATTCCTTGCCGTTCTGCGACAAGATCGTGTCGCGAAGCAAGGCGAAATTCTGTTTGCTTTCCGGGCTGGGCATAAAAGTCAATTCAAAATAAAAAATTCAAAATTCAAAATAGAAAAAGCACCCCGCACTCAGCATTGCTGTTGCGTTCTGAATTTTGCATTTTGAATTTTGCATTCTGCATTGCGCCTACCTGTGGCAGACCGAGCAGCTCGTCATCATTTCCCTGCTCCTGATCTTATAGTCTGCCTTTAGCTGTTTTCGTTCGCTCGCGTCGGCGTCGCCGTCCTGCCATTGCATGTTGTATATCTCGCTCTTTGGCCGGATGAATTTCTCAGGTTCGCGGTGACAGGCCAGGCACCATTCCATCTGGAGCGTATTCTCCTGAAAAACTGCCGGCATATTGTCGATCTGCCCGTGACAGGTCGAACAGCCAACGCCCTTTGCAACGTGAATACTGTGATTAAAGTAAGTGTATTCCGGCATGTCGTGGACACGTTCCCACTCGATCGGCTTATTGTCGCGGAAACTCGCCCTGACCGGTTCCAGATACGGGCTGTCAGCCCACAACTGGCTGTGGCAGTTCATACACGTCTGTGTCGAAGGCATTCCGGCCGACGCGGTCGTCTCGACGGTCTGGTGACAGTAACGGCAATCGATGCCGTCATCGCCCACGTGATGCTTATGGCTAAACTGGACCGGCTGCTGCTTCTCGACGTAAGCACCGGTCAGGTATGACGAACGTGCGATCTGGGTATAGGCAAAAAAGGCCGTGCCGGCCGCCACGACCGCAGCAACGATACTGATCCGGGCAATGTTATTCGCACTCTTTCTGAAAAACTGTGCCATACCGGTTCAAAGATGCGCACGGACAAACTCTTACAACCGGGCCCCTCCGCTTCCCGCGTTTTTAGGATCTGGCTGACGGCCACGCCAAATTGTTAAGAAGTCCTATCCGTAAACAGTAAAGATTCTACTAAAAGTCGCAAAATCCGCAAATCGGTCAAATTCTAAAATAAGAAAGGCTGCTCAATGATGCAAGACCAGACAGATTAGCCAGGGTTATAAGCAGAATTAATCTTGCTAAACCTATGCCGCCTGGCTGCCCAGGTATGCGGCGCCGATGGCTGCTGCCGACGATCCCAGCTCGCCCTCGACGATGCTCGTAGAATCAAAAGCGGGCTTGAACGCAAACTCCTTTGCCCGTTCGATGATAGCGTTCAGCACTACGTGCTTGGCCTCCATGATCGCACCGCCGATCACGATCTTCTCGATGTTTAGCAGATTGATCACACTGGCCATTGCCACACCGACGGACGAGCCGGTGCGTGCAAGCATCATTTGGGCGAAATCGTCTTCTTTTTCTGCCGCTGCTATGATATCGGTCAGTCTGATCCCTTCTTCACCGAGCTTATTGAGTGACGATGTGCTGTCCTGGTGAAAGCGGCTTCGCGTTCGCCTCAGAATGCTTGCGGCCGACGCCACCTCCTCGAGTCGCATGCCTTCAGAATTGATCGTCACATAGCCAAACTCGCCCGCGTATCCTGACGCACCTCGCCAGATCTCACCGTTGAAGATAAATGCGCCGCCGACGCCGTCGCCAAGCGTCGCGTAGAACATATTTTGGCTCCCGCGTCCGGCCCCCGCGCGGTATTCACCATAGGCCGCCGCGTTTGCGTCGTTCTCGACAAACACGTCAAAACCCGTGGCGCCACGTATCTCTGCGGCGAGGTCAATATTCGTATGCTCGGGGATATTCGCCGAATAGGCTACTCGGCCGCTTGCACGGTCAACGAGCCCGGGCACGGCGATGCCCAAACCCGCGAATGCACCGTGTCGGGCCACCATTCCGGCGACGAGGTCAGCGATCTGGCCAACGACATTCGCCGCATCCGTGATCGGGACCGAATACGTCTCAATCACCAAACCGCGCTCGTCCACCGCGGCTGCGTTCAAAGTCGCCGCGCTTATCTCGATGCCCAATCGGCCGTTAGCGGCCCCTGAAGGCTCTGACATAGTTCTCCAAATTCCTTACCGAAACTAACGGCGATTTTAGTCAGTGGCAACGGCACTGTCAAACACGCCATCCGACCTGCGAAGCCGCAAATTGCTTTGACGCGATGCGTCCTTAAGGGCTAATCTCATAATGCACAGCCCGCGAGAGGCTGGAGGCGCACGCGGCGGCCGAGCGTTATGGAACAACAGTTTTACGAACTCGTTGCCGAATGGGGCCTCTTCGCCGTGTTTGCTTTGTGCACCGTCGAGGGCGACATGACGCTGCTGCTCTCGGGCATTCTCGCCCACAGTGGTTTCTTTGGGCCTTACAGTTTTATAAAAGTCATTTTCTTCGGAACGCTCGGCGGTATCGTCGGCGATTGTATCGGTTATGGAATTGGCCGAATCTTTCACGAGCAGGCCAAGGACTATCGTTTTTATCAGGTTGCCCAGCCGCGTATTGAGAAGCTCATCGAAAAGTTTGGCAGTTCCGCCATCATCATCTCCAAATACATCTACGGCATCCGTGTCGCGATGTGCGTCTTTTACGGCGTCGGCCGAATGACATTTGGACGATTTCTCGGCCTGAGCGCCTTGAGCTGTTTTCTGTGGGTTCTGCTGCTGTCAGGTGTGGGTTATTTCTTCAGCGGCGCCATCACATCGATCATCGGTGACTATCAGCGGCTGGGCATGCTGCTGTTTGCGATCGTTCTCGTTGGCGTCCTCGCCTTTTACGTGCTGGAGCGCTACTGGCTCTCAGAAAAGGTCGAGGCCGCCGCGCCCGAGACCATTCAAAAGATCGAAGAAAAGCTCCTTGCCGTCGAAGAGGTCGCTCAGGAGAAACTTCACGACCTCGGCGAACGCCTTCACCTCACTCGTGAGCCCGGCCGCGACGATGTCGAAACTCAAGTCAGAACCACGAGCGGCAGCGACCCGATCCTTGCCGCTGAACCTAAAGAAACGCGCCCAAAAACTTAATGCTGATAGAAACCTCTGCCCCAACACGTGTTGACCTCGCCGGCGGCACGATCGATATTCCGCCGCTTTTCCTGTTTCACGAGGGCGCGGCGACCGTGAATTTTGCCCTCTCGATCCGCGCACATTGCCGCATCGAGACGCGCGATGACGACCGCATCATCCTCGAATCCGTCGATCAGAAAGCAACGGTCGAGACGCCGCTCGGCGATATCGCAAGCCTCAAAGCCGAACGTGATCTCGAGCTCCTCTCAAAGCTCGTTTACTTCTTCCGCCCCGAAACGGGCTTTCAAATGACGACCCGCTCAGAAGCGCCCGCGGGCGCCGGCCTCGCGGGATCATCGACGCTCAACATCGCCTGCATCGCCGCGCTCAACAAACTCGTCGGCGACCGCTACACGCCCGACCGATTCATCCCCATCGCCGCCGCCGTCGAATGCCAGGTCATCAAAGTGCCGACAGGCTATCAGGATTACTATTCCGCCCAATACGGCGGTGTCCAGTGCATCCATTTTGGCGTTGCAGGCATGGACCGCGAGGCTCTCAATATCGACACCGCGATGCTCGAACGCCGCATCGTCGTCTGCTACACGGGCGAACCGCGCAACTCAGGCATCAACAACTGGGACGTCACCAAACGCCACATCGACGGCGACCGCGAGATATTCGACATCTTTGACGGGATTCGCGACTCGGCCGTCGCCATGCGAACCGCGCTGCTCAACGGCGATTGGGACGCCGTCGGCGAGATACTCGCCGCAGGCCACCCGCAGCGCAAACGCCTGTCACCAAACATCACGACGCCCCAAATGGACCACCTGATCGAAACCGCGCTCGCGAACGGCGCCATCGCGCCAAAGGTCTGCGGCGCAGGCGGCGGCGGATGCATCGCCTTCTACTGCAAAGACGGCCGCCGCCCCGACGTCGAGGCCGCCCTAGCCGCCCAACCCGGCGCCCGCGTCCTCGACTGGCACCTGGATCCCAACGGCCTAACCCTGAACGTCACCTAGCCGTCGCCTAGCTTGTACGCGGCTCTGCCGCTATCGCAGTGCGGCGAAGCTGTGCTTCGCCGCCAGCCGGCCCACTCAACCTCGGAGCCCGGCTCCCGTCGCGTTTTTCGGCGACGCGAGCAACGGGCGACAACGCTTTTCAAACCATTAAAAAACCATTGACAAACACACCCAATCAACCTGATAATATTACAAGTTTGTAATATGACCGGACACCAACTAACCCAACACCGCAAACGCAGTGGCCTGACGCAAAAGCAGGCTGCCCGAGCGCTTCGCGTCTCGCAGCCATATCTCTCCCTGCTTGAGAACGGCGACCGTCCGCTCACGCCGGCGCTGAAAAGACGCGCCGTCCGAACATTCAACCTAGCCGTCACAGAGCTCCCGTCCCTCGCCGCCCAATACAAGGTCGCCACGGTCAC
>JAGOWF010000021.1 GCA_018060305.1 Pyrinomonadaceae bacterium | reverse complement strand
GGCAACGGCAATATAGGCAATCGGCAATATAGGCAACGGCAATAAGGCAACGGCAACATAGGCACAAAGATTCGCAGGCAGGCTGCCTGCGGTCCGACGTCAGGCGATCTTGCTCATCTTCATCGTGTAGTTGGCGAGGGCTTGGGGTTTGGTGGGGCCGTGGGCGTAGTTGGTGCTTTCTTCCATGCTGATGAAATCGGGGCCGATGACGCAGTATTGGTCGCCGTCGATGAAGATCAGCGTGCCGCCGGGGCCGGGCGTGGATTCGAGGTCGGGGTCGTTTTTTAGTTGTTCGAATTCGGGTGTCATCGTCAGTAGTCAGTTGTCGGTGGTCAGTAGTCAGAAGCAATCCTAATTGTATTACAAGATCGACGGTGGATCTTATGGACGGGCGGGCAAGGGTGCCCGCGTTCCGGCAAAAAAAAAGGAGGATGTCTGAGAAGTCTGCTTCTACGCGGCAGAGCCGCGAAAGACGGTAGCCAGACGTGAAACGTCTGGTAAGTTCCGAACGATAATTTCCGCACTGAAGGTGCGGCAGACACCTGTAAACATTGACCTTTCGCCCCTTCAGGGCGAGATACCCTGGAGGCGATCTTTCCAGACGTTTCACGTCTGGCTACCATCTTTTTGCGGCTCCGCCGCGAAAGAACGACTTTTCTGACAACCTCGCTCCGGTCGTTATGCATCCACGCTGACGACGCGGGGATTGGCTTTCTTTTTGAGAAGTTTTTGCAGCTTGAGCCGGGCTTTGTGAAGCTGGCTCTTTGAGGTGCCGACGGAGCAGCCGAGGATCCGGGCGACCTCTTCGTGCTCAAAGCCCTGCACGTCGTGCAGCACAAAGACGTTCTTGTAGCCATTCGGCAGTTGTTCGATCGCGTTGTCGATAGCGATCTTGTCAACGATCTGCATCCTCCGCGGGTTGCCGCTGCCGGTCACGACCTGGTCGGGCGTCTCGCCCTCCTCGGTGGTCTTTTCAAGTTTGACCGACCGCTTGCGAAAGTGCATCAGCACCTGGTTGACCGTCATTCGGTGCAGCCACGTCGTAAAGGCCGAATCGCCGCGAAACGAGCCGATCTTGCGATAGAGCTGGATAAAGACATCCTGCGTCAGATCCTCGGCCTCGCTGGCATTTTGCAGCATCCGCAGACAGATCGAATAGACGCGCCTGTGGTGCCGTTTGTAGAGTTCCTCGAATGAACCGATGTCACCCGTCGAGGCGGCACGGGCCAATTGCTTGTCCGTGGCCTTTTCGACGTCGGCGATCGAACCGTCGAGGAAAAACTTGACCTCGTCCGTTTTTACGCCCTGCTCGCTGTGAAACACCGGAAAATTTAATGTCTCTGTTGTCATTTTATTTCCCTCCTGCCAGGCTTAATCTCAAACGCCGTGCCAAACGTGTGCTGTCGATGAGCAATGTCTGATTTCACGCCTAAAAATTGAAAAAGATGCGATTTTTTGGGCATATTCAGATATTCGCCGCTCATCAAATAACAGATTCGTTAACGCCTGGCGTGCGGCACGTGCGTTAATCCATATACCATTTCGTGCGCCTCAAGTTTGATCGAATTCCGCGACGTAAATGGTAGAATCGACACTTCTATCGTGGCGCGGGTGTCTAAATTAGTATGTTTGCGGGATTACTCAGGTTAAAAGGTGCGGTCGCGGCCGTTGTGCTGTGTTTTACGGCGGCGTTCGCTCAGGACGCCAATCGGCCCGCGTTTCGCAGCCTTGAGGTGTCTGAGATTGACGGTTTTCCCGTATTGGTCAAGCATCTGCCCGACTGGGAAAATGTGCGGCCGACGACCGTGTTTGCTCGCTCGACGGCTGAGCTTGAATTAGCCTTGGGTGAGCGTCCCGTGCTCAGCCTGATCGATTGGACGGCCGGAACGGAGGCAGTGACGGCGGAATATGCGGCTGGCAGGCTGCTGATCGTTGAGTTTACGTCACCACAGGCATCGGTGGACGCGGACACAAGATTCGGCGCGTTTCTAGCGGGCGACGCATCGACCGTCTATCGGCGGATCGGGAATTACAACGCGATGGTGCTGGACGCGTCGGACAGAGCGCAGGCTGATGCCCTGCTCGATCAGGTCAAATACGAAAAACAGATCCAATGGCTGGGCAACAATCCATTCAGGATCTCAGCCGAGCGGGCGTTTGTGCTGACGACTGCTGACGTCTTTCTATCGACGGTCATCGTGATAATGATAGGCATCGCGCTCGCGCTGATCGGCGGAGTGATCGTTGGTATCGTCTATTTCAAACTGAGTGACAAACGCCGTGCTCAGCTATCCACATTCACCGATGCCGGCGGAATGACGCGGCTCAATCTCGATGGCTTTACGCCGAACCGCTGGCTAAATAAATAACCGTCTATCGGCTCTCATCTTACATCCTGCATCTAGAGCACAGATAATAGATTCAAAATTATAGATCGGGCCGACTACGGGAGAGCGTCGAGCAGTCGGCCAATATCTTCCTGAGTATTGTAATAATGCGTAGCGATGCGGACACTGTCGCCTCGGGGTGAGACGACGACGTGTTGTTTTTCGAGGTGCGCGGTGACCTCGTTCGCGGCCAGGCCGTTGCGGTGGCGGATGCAGACGATCGCGGATCGTTCGCCCGCGCCGCGTGAACTGACGATGTCATACGGTTTTGCTGCGAGGCCGTCGCAAAGCTCGTCGGTCAGGCCGTCGAGATATTTTTCGATGTCGTCGAGGCCGGTTTCGGTGAGCAGCTTTAGGCTTTGTTCGAGGCCGTAGAAGAGTGACGAGCAGCCGGTGCCGCTTTCCCATGCGAGGGCGGTTGGCTTGAACTGCTGCTCGCGATCCACAAAATCCCACGGCGTTTCCACGCTGATCCAGCCGACCAGCGTCGGCTTGATGCGTTCGCGAGCACGGTCGGATAGATAGATGTAGCCGCAGCCCTCGGGAGCACAGAGCCACTTATGGCTGGCACCGCTTGCGGCATCCACAAACTGCGCGGGCAGATCGTAGCGGTGGGCGCCGAGGCCCTGGATCAGGTCAACACAGAACAATGCATCAACCGCACGCGCCGCTCGGCCGATGCGTTCGAGGTCGGCACGGAAACCGGACGCGTATTGGACCGAGCTGATCGCTACGACCTTTGTATTGGCGTCGATCATCGAGATCAGCTCGCCGAGGTCGATGCGGCCTTGGCGTTCGGGGGTGAGGCGGAGCTCGACACCGAATTCGTCACGAATACGTCGCCAGGCGTAATAATTGGCAGGGAATTCACCCGCGAAGCTCACGATGTTGTCACTGCGCCGCCAATTGAGGCCGTTCGCGATCGTCGCAAAGCCGTCCGAGGTGTTTCGCATAAATGCGACCTGATCGGCCCGCACGCCCAGCATGTCGGCGAGCAGGCGGCGTGAACTATTTTTGGTATCGATCCAGCCCTGATACCCGAGGCCGCCGTTTGTCGAGACGTCATTCAGTTGCCATGTGATGGCCTCAATGGCGGCGGATGGCAGGGGCGAGACGGCGGCGCTGTTGAGGTATGCCAGATGGCCGATGGATGCGAATTGCGAACGGACGTTTTCGTTCATTAAGAGATTTGTTTTGACAAACTTCGCGGATAAATCCGATTATTGATATGAGGGCGTGCGCTCGCCCGCGTTCTTGATTATGTTGGATTTTGGCAGGAAAGACCACACTGACTTCGGTTTCGTCGCTCCCGGGGACGACGCCGGGATCGAGGTCGTGTCGCTCAGACGCGAATCGCGGCAGGGGCTATTTTCCGAGGGGCTAAAGCTCTTTCGCGACATATTCCTGATCGTGGTGGTCTTTATATTATTCGGCGTTTTCTTTGTCCAGCCCGTAGTTGTCGAGGGCACGTCGATGCTGCCGCAGCTTCAGGACGGCGAACGGCTGCTGGTCAACAAGCTCGTTTATTACCAGATACAGTCGGTCAGTTGGGGTCATATCGAGCGTGGCGACATAGTCGTTTTCTGGTATCCGAACGATCCTGAAAAATCCTATGTCAAGCGCGTGATCGGGCTGCCGGGCGAGATGGTCGAGGTTCGCAGCGGTAAGGTGCTGATCAACGGCGTGGAGTTAAACGAGACGTATCTCGACTCTGAGCATAACCGGTCGCTGCCGAGCTATCCCGTGCGAAAGGTCGATGAGCATCACTATTTTGTGATGGGCGACAACCGCGATAACTCGTCAGACTCGCGCTATTGGGGGCTTGTGCCCGAAAAATATATCTACGGCAAGGCATTTTTTCGCTATTGGAAGCCGCAGGACATGGGCTTTCTCGAACACGGTGAATACGGCCCGGGCGTAACAGTCACGCCTCAGGTAAAGGAAGGCTTGCCGGACCTCCGCTAACATTTCTATCCAAAATACGAAGTTCGCTGTCGATGCGTTAGAATTGACAGCGATGGGCGGCGCCGCAATATTGGTTCTCGAGGATGGCAGGACATTTGCCGGACGCGCGTTCGGCGCGGCGGGCGAGTCGTTTGGCGAGATGGTCTTTAACACCTCGATGACCGGCTATCAGGAGATACTGACCGATCCGAGCTACGCCGGCCAGATCGTCGCGATGACCTATCCGCTGATCGGCAACTACGGCGTCAATGACGAAGATGTCGAATCGCGCCGGCCGTGGGTCGAGGGCTTTGTGGTGCGCGAAGCGAGCCGCGTGCGGTCAAATTTTCGCTCAACCAAATCGTTACAAGCCTATCTTCGCGATAACCGCATCGTCGGCATCGAGCATATTGATACGCGGGCATTGGTGCGGCACATTCGCGATAAGGGCGCGATGCGGGCCGGTATCTCGACGGTTGAGGCAGATCGTAAAGCCTTGCTCGCGAAGGTGTTAGCGTCACCAGAGATGGCCAATCGCGAATTGGCGAGCGAGGTCACGGTCGGTGACAATTACGAATTTCAAATTTCGAATGACGCAAAATACCACGTCGTAGCATTTGATTTTGGGGTGAAGACAAACAGCCTGCGTGAGTTTGCCCGGTTTGGCTGCCGCGTAACGGTCGTGCCGGCCGAAACATCGGCTGAGGCCGTAATGGCCCTCAAGCCGGACGGAATTTTTCTCTCTAACGGCCCCGGCGACCCGGCGGCGATGGCCGAGGTCGTAGGCGAGATCAAGCAACTCGCTCAAACGCGGACGCCGATATTTGGCATCTGTCTGGGACACCAACTGATCGGCGAGGCGTTTGGCGGGACGACGTATAAACTCAAATTCGGCCACCGCGGAGGCAATCAGCCTATAAAGGATCTCACCACCGGCAAGATCGAGATCACATCGCACAATCATGGCTTTGCGGTGGATGCGGCGTCGCTGCCGGCGGATGTAGAGGTGACGCACATTAACCTTAACGACCAAACGGTCGCGGGGCTGCGGCATAAGACGCTCCCGGTTTTCTCCGTGCAGTACCATCCCGAATCGGCGCCGGGGCCGCATGACTCTGAGTATCTGTTTCAACGCTTCGTCGGTTTGATGGAAGCTCGGCCCTAGGTCACGATCGTCAGTGTTGGAGGTGACATGATGATTCGCTCTATCCTCATTTCGTTCCTTGTCCTTGTTTTGTCAGCGTTCGTATTCTCGCAAGCGCCGTCACCGACGCCGCCTTCGCCGGACGCTCAGATGGCTGCGCTCCAGCAGCAGATCGATCTGTTGAAGAAGCAGCAGGAGTTCGAAAAAGCGAAAAGCGACCTGGCCAACCAGCGGCTGAAAGAGATACTTGAGGCCTTGCCAAAAACGAGCGGCCTAAAGGTGCCCGAATCTAAGACCACATTTTCGGACGATGCCAAAGCGAGTGCCGAAACGACCGCATTGAGCTATGAGGCGCTAAAGGCCCTGTCAGCCCAGATCGAAGCGGCGATACGGCCTGTCACCTCGCAATATACGGCCATTGCCATTCACAATGAGGCTGATTTCACGGCACTTGCTAAATACCGCGTTTATCGCAGCCAATCTGAGGCGGCCCTGAAAAACTTTGAGAAATGGCGAAAAAGACTCGAGGCGGCTGCGATGCGTGATGCGAACGCCGGTGACGATATCAAGATCCAGTCGTGGGACCCGATCACATCGGCTCTCAACTTTCCTACGATAGCGACGGCCTTTGCGGGTTCGGTAGGGGAGCTTTTGTCGCTATTCAGGACCGAGACTATTATTACCGAGAGCACGGATACGGTCGATGCCGACGCGCTCGGTGCTGCCATTGCTCATGAGTTAAAGAGTGGCAATAAGGCCCTGAAGGTATTCTATCCAAGGGCTTTTGTTCCGGAATACGATCTCGAGAGCGAGGGGCGCGAGTCGATACTGATCCGTGTCTCCGAGATCAATCAGGCATACGTCGAGGTGAGCAATTTTCTTGTCTGGGCAAACAAACTGACGGAAGCACAGCGCGGCCCGATCAGTTCTCTTATGGAGGAAGCGCGAAATGTAAAGGCCCAGCTTCAGGCCCTGGCCATGGCGAATGAGGAGATCGGCGGCCAGGAAAGGCGAGGGCCGGAAGACGACCAGCCGCGTCAGCAATACACCGATCTCAGACAACTCGTCAGGGCAGAAAAACTCGACCGCTTTTTGCGCCAGGGCGCGGGCTCGCGAGTCGGCATTCTGAAGCTCCGCTCGCTGGCCTCGGGCGGCAGTCGGCGTGAGACACGCAACCTCTTTCTCGGCAATAAGATACGATACAGCGGCAGCGTAACGATCGAACTACTCATGTTCGACATCGATGGGATGCTTGCAGCGTCCGAGATATTCTCGCTTCATACCGGCTTTAGAAAGCTACCTCCCAGATAGCATGATCCATTGACCTTGCTGTTGCCGAGACCGCCTAGTACAAAGGCGGTCTCTGTTTCCTGTCGTACATACACGTCACGTCCGGCCCTGTAGAGTTTTACTCAGCAGCAAATTTCTGCGGGGAGACGATCGAAGTGGCAAAACAACTTATTGAGGTCGATGGCCGGGAGGTGATGGTGAGAGAAGACGTCGCGAAAGCCTATCGCGGCGTCAACTGGATGACCGTAGTAATGGCTTTGTTCATTTTGATCGTGGCGTTCTTTGCGATTACGTTCCTACTCACGGCATCGTCTGACGGTGACGTGACGACGCCCGTTGATTCAGAACGCAGCAGGTAGATCTAGATTGGAGGAATGAAAAAATGCTTTGGACTATTATATTGATACTCTTGATCCTGTGGGCGCTCGGTTTTGGGTTCGCCAGCCAGTCTGTCGGCGGCTTTATCCATATCCTGCTGGTCGTGGCGTTAGTCGTGTTCATAGTACAGCTAGTACGCGGACGACGCGCCGTTTGACCTATCAGGCCGGGGGCAGAGGTGTCATTGCCGGTGTGTTGATGGGTTCGCCGTCCAGCGAGAAGCGTGAGCCATGACAGGGGCAATCCCATGTTCGTTCGGTCGAATTGAAGCGAACGATGCAGCCCATGTGAGTGCAAACCGCAGATCGACGATGGATACTGCCCTGATCATCGCGATAGACCGCGATCTTTGTCGTGCCCTCACGCAGGATCGCGGCGTCGCCATTTTTTAGCTCATCAGCGGAGTTGATCTCGCTCGGCGTTAGCCAATCGACGTATGGAATGGTCGAGTTGACTATCTCAGGCACGGCTTGCTTTATCGACTGAGTAGCGAGTCGCGATGGATCAAACACATTCTTCCAAGGGTTATCACGGCCCGATATCAGATCCGATACAAGCATCGCTCCTATCGTGCAGTGGGTCATGCCCATGCCTGAATCGCCGGTGATCAGATATACATTCGGCTTGTCGTCAGAATGTCGGCCGAGAAAGGCCAGGCCGTCGTGAGTCTCAAGAAACTGGCCTGACCAGCGATACAGTGATTCTCCGGCGTCAGGAAAACGCTCGCGTGCCCACGCCTCAAGCTTGCCAAATCTTGCATCGCCGTCGTCGGCTTGGCCCGTCCGATGGTCCTCGCCGCCGACGATCAGAATGTCATCGCTCCCATTCCGCTGCGTTCGGACGTAGATGTAAGGATCGCCTGTATCCCAGACAAGCATCGGCTCGACCGAAGAGCGCGGCACCTGCAGGCCGACGACATACGTTCGGTAGGCGGGCAATTGGGCAAACATCTTCGTCATTATTGGATAGTTGGTAGCAAGCACGACGGCCTTGCCGTTGCAAGAGCGTCCATCGGCCGTCACTACGGACGGATGGTCGCCGCCTTTCCACTCGGCGATTCGCGTATTGGATAACAAAGTGCCGCCGTGCGACTCGATCGCGCCGGCCAGGCCGTTCAGATATTTGACAATGTGGAATTGTGCCTGACGCGGAAACCGCAGGCAGCGGCCGCTGTCGAAGTGTCCTGTCGGGACGCGGTCGACAAACTCGACATCGTTGAGGCCGCAATGCCGGCAAGCGGCGATCTCCTTATCCAGATCGTCGTCGCTTTCCTTCGCCTCGATCAGATAGCCGGGAAGGCGTTCGAAATCACAATCGATCTTTTCGTCGTTTACGATACGTTCGATCTGGTCGATGGCCTGCGTATGGGCCTGAACAGCAAGTCGGGCCTTTTCCATTCCGTGCCACTCCACGATACGGTAAATGCGGTCGTCGATGGCATTTGAAATGTGCGCCGTTGTTCGGCACGTCTCACCTCCACCGATCAGGCCGTCGTCAAAGACAACAACTTTTTTCCCCGCACTTGAGAGCATATATGCCGTACTCAGGCCGGCGATACCGCCGCCGATAATGCAGGCATCCGCCTCAGACGGCATCTCGGCCGCGCTATCGATCAGCGAAGCGGTCGCCTCCCAATATGATCGTGTTCGTCCTTCGTCGCTTTTTCGCATTTAGTGCCTCCGGGCGGCTTACGATACGTCTGACAACCTTAACGGTCTGTGCGCTGTCATACGCCCGGAGCGTTGGCCCTAAAAATATTCCTTAAGAGATGGAGGAGGGGATTCCCTTGAATATGTTCCCACGTTATTCAAACTGCGGGAATCCCCGGTTGGTTGGTTGTGGAAGATTATCAATTCCGCGTACTCGGCTCTGTCCGTTGCTATACATTAAGCCGAAGAAAATTTTATTAATGAACCGCTGCGATCTGCGGGTAGCATCCGCATGCAGAATCCTCGACCCTCGCGCGGTCACAGATCGACAGGCCGCCCCGCGAATATGAGATCAGCTTGTTTTTACGAAGCTCCAGGGCGATGCACGTAACGCTCGGGCGATATACGCCGAGTATCCGTGCGATCTGCTCATGAGTGAGCTTCAACGTCTTTTTGCCACAGCGGTCCTGAACGAGCAGCAGCCACGTGCAGAGCCGCTCTTTGACCGAGTGATACATATTGCAGATAGATCGCTGGGAGATCTGCCGGACGTACTGGTCAAGATGAGGTGTCAATACAGCGGCTGCCTCAGGATAAAGGCGGACGATCTTTGCCAGGGCTCCGCTCTCGATCCGTACTGCCGAGCCGGCCTGTGACACCTGCGTGCAATGCGGTGCTCCCGTATGACAAAGCAGGGCCAACAGGCCCACCGCGCCTTCACGGCCGGTGAGCATGACCTCAACCATGCGGCCGTCATCGAGCGTCTGTAATTCGGAGATCACGGCGGTTTCAGGAAAATAGACGTAGTCCAGCCGGTCGTCCTGAAAGTTATATAGATACTGATCCTCCTCCAGATACACCGAACGCAGAGAGGGAGACAGCCTCTGAAACAGTTCGCGAGGCAGGCTGCGAAGGAGCTCGTTGCTTGATGTGGTCACCGGAACTGAAGCGCTTCGCGAGCGTTCCTTGCTTTGAATACCATCGAACTCGCCGTCACTTGTAGTCTCGTAGTTATAGTTATATGTGCTGTCCATGTTTCTCCCTTTTATTTGCCTATGTTGTTTTGATCTCAAGCATTACGATGCCCGTTGGATCGCCGAATACCGTCCTGAATGCCCGCGTGAGCGAAACACAGGCGTTTAATTTGTGTTGCCCGGCCGAGCACTTTAGCGTAAATCGGTCGACAGGCTTGCGACTGCGGACAAAGTTGCGAAAGTGCCGCCGCAATTCGGCCATATCGAATGGGCCGGCAGGCGTGTCAAAAAAATTCGTTCCGACTGCTCGACCAACCGGTGACGCAAATGCGGTGCTGCAATGCACGATGGTTCCGTCGTCCTCGAGCTCAAATATCCGGTTTTCGATCGGGTTGCTTTCCATGAGAACTATTCCTTTTTGTTTCGGTTCCGAGGTGAGGGATCCGCGGCCGATCCCTCACCTTTTCGTTCCCCCTTGGACATTCTGCTCATCCGAGCTCCGCCGCGTGAATCGGTGCGATGGTCAAAGTATTACAAAAGGCAGGAAAGCGAAAAATCAGGAAAATGGACAAAGTTTATAGGGAAAATCCCTAGTGCGCGCGGGATTTTGCCTGAAGTGTCGCGGGCGGGAAAATTTGGTGGTAAGCAAAGGCGGGCGGTGTTAATTGTCTTCCATCCAGCCCTGGAGGATCGCGTAGCGGACAATGTCAATGCGGCCGGCAATGCCGAGCTTTCGCATGGCATTAGACTTATGAGCTTCGATCGTCTTTACACTTAGATCGAGATTAGTGCCAATTTCTTTGTTACTGTAGCCGAGCGCGATCAGTCGCAAGACCTCAGATTCCCGGTCGGTGAGCGGCTGATTGTTTTCGCCGCGCGGCGCGGCGCTTCGGCCGGCGATGCCGCCGATCACCCGTGCAGTCAGGGCCGGATCGAGGTAGGCATTTCCGGCCGCGATCTCGCGGATCGCGTTCACTAGATTATTAGGAGCACTCTGTTTCAGGACATAGCCGTTAGCGCCGGCGGCAAGCAGTTGCTGAAGGTAGCCGTCGTCCGTATGCCTCGACAGAGTAAGGATCTTCACATCGGAGTTCATCATTCGTAATCGCTGTGTTGCCTTGAGCCCGTTTACGTGAGGCATCGAAATGTCCATTACGATCAGGTCGGGCTTTAGGCGATCTACCTCAGCGATGGCCACCTCACCGTTGTCAGCCTCACCTATGACCTCCATATCGGGCTGAGCATTGACGAGCAGTTTGATGCCCTCGCGAACGGTCTTATGGTCTTCGGCGAGTAGTATCCGCAGTTTGGCTTCCATCAGGATGTTTCTCCATTATCGCTGAGCGGGACGCGCACAAAGATAGTCGTTCCGTGGCCGGGCTCCGACTCGATATCGAGCGTTCCGGATATCAAAGCAGCCCGCTCTCGCATGCTTAAAAGGCCAAATCCGCGTTGCTCGGCGTCATTTTGCTCCGATGTGCTAATTTCAAATCCGATGCCGTTATCCTCAACTATCAGGATCAGGTCGCTGCCGCGTTTTTCGAGCAGCACATTGACCAGGTCTGCCTTCGAGTATTTCGCGACATTGTTTAGGGCCTCCTGCGTGATGCGATAAAGGTTTGTCGCGACCTGTTCATTGATATGGGTGCCGCGGAGCGCGATTTGATCTACCTCAGCCGATATGCCCGAAAAGCGTGACCATTCGCGAACATATTGATCGAGCGTGGAATTGAAATCTTCTTCGTCCAGAACGGTCGGGTGAAGTTCCCATGCCAAAAAGCTCACCTCGGAATCCAGGAGTTCAGAGATCTCCAGCAAGCGGCTGACGCGCTCGAAGACCGGCGATCCTTTATCGCATAGATCTATTATAGACGCGATCTTTAATCTTAGGGCCGTCAATCGCTGGCCCAACTGGTCATGAATATCACGAGCGATGCGGCCGCGTTCGTCCTCCTGAATAGTGAAGAGCCGCTTGAGCAGGGCAACACGGTGATCTTCGCTGCGGGCCAGTTCCTGTATTTGCTCGTGTAATTGCGTATTCACATCGGCGAGCTCTCTGGTGCGAAGTTCGACGCGGTGCTCGAGTTGGTCATGAGCGCGTTGAAGCTCGTCCTCGTGGGCTTTCTGGCCTGTGATGTCCAAATTCACGCCAAACGTGCGGATGGCCTGACCGTTCTTGTCACGGACTATCGTGGCTATCGATTCGATCCACCGTATCTCATCCTCGGACCGGACGATGCGAAAAACATCGTGATGGCGTTCAGCCCCGGATGCTAATGAGTGCTCGAATGTCTCCACCGCCCGTTCAGCATCCTCAGGATGAAGATGTGATCGCCAGAATTGAATATCCGGGGCAGCGGACGATTGATCTTCGCCGTAGAGCGACCACATTTGTTCGGACCAATAGGTACGCCCCGCTAGAATGTCCAAATCCCAGATACCGACACTGCCGGCCTCCTGAGCCAGCCGGAAGCGTTCGTCCGAGGAGCGCAGCCGTGTGTTGGCACGAGACCGCTCGACCGCTGACCAGGTGCGCTCGGCGACGTTTTCAAGTAGTTCGATCTCGTGGCTCTTCCATTTTCTCGGCTTGTCATCGCTGCACCATAACGACGCTACCCACGATCCGTCATGCAGGATAGGAACGGCAACGTATGCCAGTTCCTTGCTCGGGCCATAGACGGTGTCAAAAAGCGAAGACGTTCTCTCGTCGAACGAAGCGTCGTGATTGATGACCGTTATTCCGCGAGACATTTCGTCGGACGTGATCGGGCTGTAGGTCGAGACGGCATATGTTCCGGTCAGCGGTTTGCCATCGCGTGCGAATCCGTCGTTGACCGTCTCGATATCTGCGGCCGTATCGATCTCGTTGAAAAAGCACCTGTGAAGGGCCAGATACTCGCCTAGTGAGCGGCTAATATGGGCCATCAGATCTTCGGGACTCCCGCTCGTCCTGATCTTTTCAGCGATAGCAAAGAGAAATTCACGGTCGCTTTGCATCTGCCGCTCGGCAGTGATATCGATAGCGACACCGCCGATCATCGGTGCCTGCCCGTCGGCCGTATCGATGGGAAATCGGCTCACTAATAGCTGTCTTAACGCTCCGTCATCGTCCTCGAGTGACTCGATGGATTGAACTCCGCTGCTGCTTTCGACAGCCAGTCGGTCATTGGCCTCAAATGACGTGGCGGTCTCGATAGGAAATATTTCCGCATCGGTTCGTCCATAGAGGGCTTTTGACATCCGGAAGGCCTTCATAGCTGCATCGTTAGCATAGACATACCTGCCGTCGGCGTCCTTTATCCAGGCCAGGCCCGGCAGGCGATGCATGAAGCGGACGAATTTTTGCTCACTCTCACGCAATATGCCCTCGGCGATCTTGATGTCATGGATATCTGTCGTCGTCCCGAACCATTTCTCGATTTTTCCGTCTGCGCCGATTGTCGGAAAGGCGCGGCTGAGATGCCATCGGTATGAGCCGTCGGCCATTTGGGTCCTATGTTCGCTGGCATAGGGACGCTGCTCAGATCTGGCGAGATCCCAGCTCGCGCGTGCACCTGCAACGTCATCCGCATGAATGCTCGGCTTCCGATCGGATGCCGTGTTTGCCTCCGGATCTATCCCGCCAAATCCTGCCACTTGGGCATTGTAATAGACGACCTCGCCGTCGGGGCCCGCGACCCAAACGACCTGGGGCATAGCGTCGGCAAGCTGCCTCATCTCTCGCTCGCGTGTGCGTGTCCGCTCGGCCTGCAGATTGATCGTATGGGCGGTCAGAAACACCAGGACCGTCATGACGCCGATCTCGAGCAGCGTTCGCAGCGCAGAGCCGAACGAGCTGTCATAGAGTGCTGCGTCCCCCGCGGTTACATTCACAAAGCCCAGAATGATCGGTATGAGCAGAACGACCGGGATGATCTGACGAGCCAACGAGCTGCCCGGGCCGACGCCGCCAAAGAGCTTCATCGGGCCGGTATTTCGCAGGCAAAGGACGAGGCCGGCAGCCGTCGCAAAAATAAAGCTCGAGGTCTGAATTGCAATGATGGTGGAACGCGGAAGAGAGTAAAGTGCCTTAGCCCCGTAGATATAGCCGATCAACGACAGCATTGAGATGGCCATGGCCGCCATTGCCATGCCAACGGCCGTCTGGTTGGCCATGAGGGAGCGTGTCACGTCGCGCAACCCTCGGCCGACCGCGAAAAAAATGAAGGCACCGCCAAGGAGCGTCCACGACAATGCACCCGCGATGCCCATTCGTCCCGGTGAGAGTGTCCCGGTGCGGCCCCATTCGTGTCCAAACATAAGCAGCGCGTCAACCCCGAGATCGATCCCGGCGGCTGTTTGGATGATCGAACTGAGACCGATCACGGCAACCGCGCCGCCGACGGCTCCGGCGGCACGCGGAGCGCCAAGCACCGTTAATATCACTGCAACGCCGCACAAGCCGGCTGCTACGGTCGTTAACGGCTGGATCGAGACTCCGCTGCCTTCCCAATCCGTCAGGACCTTAATATTAGCCGACCAGCCGATGAAAGAAATGAGTCCGCCTATGAGTGCGTATAGGCCGAAAAGGAAAGCGATCCGCGACGCCCAGACGAGGATGCCCGGATAGTCTTCAGCAAACGCGCGATCTGGCACAGGCATAAGCTCAGCGCGTCGGCCTCTGTTAGGGGATCTATCTGAAAGTGACGCGATGTTCTGCAATTTTAACAAAAATGGATGATAAGAATGCCATTTACATTTTTGAACAAGGCGGACGGGTAAAAAACGGGTGCTTCGTTTTATGGAAGCACCCAAGGAGTCAAGACTGTAAGTAAAGAATTTAGTCTTAAGCGAGTTTTATGATGCCCGCCATTCAAGATTCGAATTGTATGGACGAATACAAAAAACAAAAATTCTTTAGATGGCCGTGTGTGCAGGCTGTTCCGGGCCATTCCCGGCATCTGCGGAGCTATTCTCGCCCACTTCGGGGTCGTCGCCCGGACGCGCCCCGATTCGCCCGGATAACAGCGGGCATATTCGGTCAATGTGGAACGAAGGCGAGCGGTGATGTTCTCAAGCGAATCGCCGGTGAGCGTTGTGGTCATCGTGTCAGGAAGTCTAGGATCGAAAGCCGCTGAGGAACTCGTCTGCCGTTAGATTCGCCGCACGGATAAGGCTTCTGAGCGTTCCTTTTGCAACCTCATTGTGCTTGGGAATTGACAACGAAGCCATTTCACCTTGTTTAGTCATCACCATATGACTTCCGCTTTGACGAGAAAATTCCCAACCCAGCTTTTCAAAGACACGCACAACTTCCGTGCCGCTGAGAATGGGAAGTTGGGCCATCAGGCCGCCACCTCGACCTGTCGCGTTTCAACGGTGAGCGGCATACCTTTTTCAGCCCGGACTTCAAGGCATAATTTGATCGCGTCTCTTACATTTTCGATCGCCTCTTGTTTGGTCTCTCCCTGGCTTACGCAGCCCGGGATGGACGGACACTCCGCGATCCAAATCCCGTCCTCGTCCCGATCTAAGGTAATGTTGAAGATCATATACTTATTCTACACCGCTTACTCACTATTGCGCCGCATCCGGGCCTCGATCAGGAGGTGCGGCTCGTCGGTCGGGACAAAGAAACAGTTTTTGTCCTCGACGCCGATTTTTGTGATATCGACCGGCGGGCAATGAATCTTCGGGGAGCGAAAATGCGAGATCAGCTTCCGCGATATGTCGAGTAACCGAACGGGCTCAGCAGCAAGGGAACGTGGTAATGCTGCACGGTGTCCTTGACCACAAAGCTGACGGTCACCTGCGGAAAGAAGCATTCGATATTCTTAAGCAGGAAATACGGCCCGATCTCGAAGATCAACCGGTAGTGGCCCGGAAGGAATGCTTCGCGCGTTGAGAGAAAGTCGTTGATCCGTCCGTCAATGTCGGTAATGGCTTCGGCGATGGCCTGCCACCCGGCGGTGTGCGTCTTGCGCTCGAGGACGGCGGGAATGCCGACGCCGGGCCTTCCGGACGATGTGTCGAAAATATGTGTTGTGATAGCGCTCATTTTTCTAAGAGTTTGTTCAGGCGGATCTCGGTTATTTTCCATTGCTCGGCCGCGGCGAGCTTTAATTCCGTTTCGACAGAATTGCGGATGCGTGCCCGGCAGATCGCGAGCATCTCATCAGCGGATTTTTCGGTTGCACAGACAATAAATATAAATCCGAATTTGTTTTGATACAAGCTGTTGGCGTCGGCAAGCTGTTGCTTTACATCGTCAGCGGCCGCTGCGGCGCCGTATCGCGCACTCGATGAACGATCGGCCGCGCCTTTTTTTTGGGTCGCGGCGGCCTTTATCGAGCCCGTCTGCGGGTGGGCGGCAAACGCCTCGACGTGGTCGTTGATCGATAGCGAAAACCATATTCGCTCGCCCGTTTCAAACAGGTCGTCGATCATTGCAAACGGCCGCG